>NZ_DAOLGP010000002.1:0-212765 GCF_035329545.1 Candidatus Neomicrothrix sp. | reverse complement strand
TCGTGAGGGTGGTCGTACGGTGGGTGCGGGCCGGGTCACCAAAGTCATCAAGTAGAGGAACGAGCCATGGCATCTGACAAGCGAATCAAGGCGACGATGGAATGCACCGAGTGCAAGCGTCGCAACTACACCACCGTCAAGTCGAAGGTGAACACCCGGGAGCGTTTGGAACTGTCCAAGTTCTGCCCGTGGGATCGCAAGCACACCGTGCATCGCGAGACCCGCTGACCAACCGGTCACCCCGATGACCACGTACGACGGCAAGGCCGGGCGCCAAGCGTCCGGCCTTGCCGCGTCCCGCCATCGGAGCGGGCGTAACCTTGAGGCCGTGGCGCAAGTCGAACCAGCATCGACCACACCGGCCCCCTCGCTTCCAGACGCACCCGCCCGGAGGCGGCGCCCCGTCCGGGTCCGGCGCTCGCCCGACGGTCAGGCCGACGACCACCAGGTCGCAGCGTGGGTGGAGGCAGCGCAGGGGGGCGACCGCGAGGCGTTCCAGGAGTTGGTGGCCGCCAGCTACCGGGATGTGTTCACGTTGGCCCTGCGGCTGTGCCGCTCCGAGGACGACGCGCTCGACGTCACCCAGGAGGCCTACCTGCGGGCCTACCGCAGCCTGGACAAGTTCCGGGGGGATTCCAAGTTTTCCACGTGGATGTACCGCATCACGGCCAACTGCGCGTCGAGCTACCTGAAGAAGCGGTCGCGACATCGCCACGAGGAGTTGGACGAACACCGCGAGCCGGCCGACGCCGAGCCAAGCCGGGACCCGGTCGGCCGGGCCGAGAGCACCGAGCTTCGCGCTCGCCTCGACGAAGCATTGGGCACGCTGGCGCCCAAGCTGCGAGCGGTCGTGGTGCTTCGGGACATCTACGATCTGCCCCACGACGACATCGCCTCAGAGCTGGGCATTTCGGTGTCGGCCTCCAAGGTGCGCCTGCACCGGGCGCGACATCAACTGCGCGACGAGCTGCTGCCGGACATAGCGGTGGGCAGCCGTGATCTGTGAACGGATAGCCGACTCGTTGCCCGAAGCGGTCGATGGCACCGATGGGCTCGGTCCAGCCGAGCGTGCCCACGTCGAGACCTGCCTGCGCTGTCAGGCCGAGCTGGTGCAGTACCGCAAGCTGCTGCGGGCCATGCACACGCTGCGTACCGACGTGGTCGAGCCGGCGCCGGGTGTGCTCGCCGAGCTGCTGGCGTCGGTCGGCGAGGTGGGCGAACATCAGGCGATCCGCTCGCTGATCAACCGGCGCCGCGCCGCCTACGCCGGCGGCATCGCTGCTGCCACCGCAGCGGGCGTGACCGGAGCGGTCGTCATCGCCGTCCGCTCCCGTCGCTCTGGGCGGACCGCCGCATCGGCCTGAAGGCCGTCAGGCTGCCCCGGCGGAAACCCAGCTTCCGAACGCCGGCTTCCTCCGGTAGGCTGTCGCTTCACCGAAACCCTCGGGTATCGGGCGAAGGGCAGTAGCTCAATTGGCAGAGCACCGGTCTCCAAAACCGGCGGTTGGGGGTTCGACTCCCTCCTGCCCTGCAAGTCAAGTTCCTTTCGGGGGGATCTCGACCTGATCGTCGTCGAGTTGCACGAGTCTGGCGCGCTAACTGATCGCTGGTTCCAGCACCGCTAAGGCTCGGTTGAGCTGAGGTCCGTACAGCCCGGCGAGGAACTACGCATCCGACTTGGTGGCCGTCCGGCGCCATCAGCCACAAGGTAGAGCGGCATCCCACATGACCAGAGACCGCCAATAGCGCTCCGACACGTGCAACTCGCTGCCGTCAACTACGGCACATCCGATCGGCTGCACCCAGCGACGATGGAACCATTGCATGAACGCGAGCATCTGCCGAGGGGCGAGTCCCACCCGTGGTGTTAGCTCGGGGTCTGAGTCGTTGAGCCCGTCTCTGCCCAGGCTGTTGGATCGTTGTGGTCAGCTGGGTATGGCGATTCGTTCATCGTCGAACACTGCGACGAGTTCGAGGTGGCCTCCCATGCTTTCGACGACTGATCGCCAGGTGGACAGCAGGTTGTCGTCGGCGGTCTCCATGGCTGAGATCGACGCCTGTGCTCGTTGCAATCGTTCTGCCAGTTCCACTTGGGTGAGTGAGCGGTGGCGGCGAAGTTCGGACAGGTTGAACGCGACGGCATCGGCGCGAGCTTCTTCTTTGATGGCGTCGATGCGGGCTCGACGGTTCTCGTCGATCTCGCCGACGATGTCGGTGAATTTGCGGTGTCCCATGGCTTATTGTCCTTGTTCATCGCTGTCGAGGAGACCGAGGGCCTCAAGTTCGTCCAGGTAGTCCTTGTAGAGCTGTTCTGCTTCGGGGATTGCGGTTCGGTACCACGTGGCCCATTGACCGGTCTTGTCTCCGCCGACGAGGAGGATGGCTTGTCGACGTGGGTCGAAGATGAACAGGACCCGACAGTTTTTGGCGGCGCCTCGGGGCCGGAGTTCTTTGAGGTTGTGGTAGTTCGATCCTTTGATCCGGTCGGCGTGCGGCCGGTCGAGTTGGGTCCGTGCTCTGCTAGCAGCTCGACGATGGCGATCACGGCGTCTTGTTGGGGCTCAGCCAGGGTGGGTGTACCAGTTGGAGAACTCGTCGGTGCCGTTGATCTCCCAAGTCACGCGAACAGTATAGGGTCGACTCGATATAGATTCCAACCTATGGCTATGGCACGGTCGAAGGTGCGGCACGGGGCCGATCCTTGTTGGGGCGACCGGGTGCCGCCACGGGGTCGTCGATTTGCCCGCTCGATGTCGCTGTTCGTAACGGGTCCGGTCGAGACCTATCCGCTGGCCTCGACGTCCTCGTTGTAGGACTCCAGGGCAGCGGTGATGGTGGCGTCGGCCTCCTTGACGGCCTCGTCCACGGGCTCATCATCGAGCAGTACCTGGTCCATGCACTTCTTGATGGCCTGACGCACCTGGTCGTAGGGCCCGATGACCGGGCCGGGGAAGTCGGTGTTGATGCCGGCCAGCACCTCGTAGGCCACCTTCTGCCAGCGGCCGCCCAGCGACGACGTCCAGGCCTCCTGCAGCCTGGGGTCCTCGGCTGCGGCCTTGCTGACCGGGGCCGTCGAGCCATCGACACCCCACTGCACCTGGGAGTCGATGGAGTTGAGGAACTTCATGAAGTCCCACGCAGCTGCCTGTTGCTCGTCGGGCACCGTGTTGGTCATGTACCAGACCTGCCCGCCCACCTGACCCCGGCCTGCCTCCTCGACACCGGGGTAGGGACCCACCCCGATGTCCAGGTCGAGTTGCAGGCCGGGCGGAAGCTCAACACCGAGATCCGCTTTGAGGTCCTCGGCCGCCACCGTGCCCTCGATGACTCCGGCCACGGTCGATGCCGCCGCCGAGGAGTCGACGACGAACGACGACTGGCGGCCTGCCATGGCCAGCAGGTGATCGGCATTGGCCTCGGCGCCGGGCGTGACGTCGAGCAGGCCCTCCGTCTTCGCCTCCTGGAGCGTGGTGAGGATGTTGCGTGTGACCGGATTGTCGAACTTCGACTCGGTGGCCCAGGTGCCGCTTCGGCCGTTGTCCTCGTTCACCAGTTCCTGCCCGGCGCCGGACAGCCACCATTCCAGCAGAAACGCCTGCGCCTTGAACACCATCGGCCTGTCCACCCCGGGGACGTTGGCCGCCTTGATGGCGCGGGCCGCGATGATCATCTCGTCAATGGTCTCCGGCGGGTCGTCGGGGTCGAGACCAGCCGCCTGGAAGTGCTCCCGGTTGAGGTAGATCAGCGCCGTGTAGGTGGTGAACGCCGCCGGCCACAGCTGATCGTCGATGGTGTAGGAAGCGGGGACGATCGGCAGGAAGTCCTCCCGGATCTTCTCCGCCGCAGGGTCGGCCTCGAAGCACGCCTCGGCCGGGAGGAAGAGGCCGCTGTCGGCGATCCAACGGGTTTTGGTGTCGTCGGGCACCACCAGGGCGGGAAGGGAACGGTCGGGGGCGGCCTGTTCGATCTTGCGGTGCAGCTCCTGGGGGCCGACACCCTGGCTTTCCACGGTGACCTTCACCTGGTCCTGGGAGGAGTTGTACTGATCGGCCAGGGATTCGAGCGTGCGCTTGGCGAGCGCGACGTAGCTGTGCCACACCGTGATCTCCACCGGGCCGTCCGCCTGCTCAAGTGCCTCGACGGGACAGGTCACCTCGCCACCATCTGCCGATGACGTCGCGTCGGATCCGCCGCACGAAGCGGCGACCATGACGGCCGTCAGCACCGCAGCGATGCCCCGGCGATACCGCCTGGTCGTTCCTGATCGTTGCACTTGGTTCCTCCTGGGTCAGCCCTTCACCGCTCCGGCGGTGAGGCCTCGAATGATCTGTCGCTGGAACACCACCAGAAGCGCCAGGATGGGAAGCGAGGCAATGATCGCCGCCGCCACCCCCACGTTGAAGCGCTCAGGTCGTTGCACGCTGATGCTTCGCAGCGTCACCTGGATGGTCTCCCAGCGTTCCTGGGTGGTTGCCGTCCTGGGCCACAGGTACTGGTTCCAGGCGGCGAGGGCCGTGATCAGCGTGAACGAGGCGATAATCGGCCGGTTCACCGGGATGGCGACGCGCCGCAGGAAAGCGAAGTGCCCGAACCCGTCGATCCGCGCCGCATCGCGCAGTTCGGAGGGGACCCCGAGGAACCCCTGGCGGATCAGGAAGATGCCGAAGGCCGAGGCCAGGAACGGTGCGCTGAGGCCTTGAGCCGAGTCGAGCCACCCGAGCTCTCGGATGGTGCGCACGTTGGCGATCAGGGTGACCTCGACGGGCAGCAGCAGCGAGGCGAGCAACACGACGAACAGCGTGTTCTTGAAGGGGAAACGCACAAAGGCGAACGAGTAGGCGGCCAGCACGGAGGTCACCAGCTGGAACACGGTGATGATGGCGGTGACCAGGAGCGTCAAGGCCATCGACCGTCCCAGGTCGCCATCGGACCACGCGGTCGAGAAGACCCCCCAGTCGATGGAGACCGGGTAGAGCGGCTGGCCCTCCTCGATGTAGATGAAGGGCTCGGAGAGGGCGCGCACGATGGTCATCCACACGGGGAACAAGATGATGAGCGACAACCCCGTCAGCAGCAGATACCAGCCCGCCACGGACACCCGCGTGCGGCGACGGGTCGCCGAGGACTCATTCGCCATAGTGAACCCGCCGGTTGAGGATCGTGAGCTGGATCAGGGTCACGATAAACGTGAGGCCGAACAGGCCAAGCGCCATCACCGAACCCTCGCTGATGAGGCTTGGTCCCTGGCGGTTGAAGATCTTGAACACCAGCGTTTCGGTGCTGCCGGCGGGGTCCCCGTTGGTGAGGATCTCCATCGGGGCGAAGGCCTGGAAGCCGAAGATCATCAGCACCACGACCAGAAACAACAGGGTGGGTGAGATCAGCGGAAGCGTCACCTTGAACAGCCGGCGGACCGGCCCGAAGCCGTCCAGCTGCGCGGCCTCCATGAGCTGGTCGGGTACCGCCTGGAGGCCGGCCAGCACGATCACGAAGGTCAGGCCGATGTTCTGCCAGATGGAGGTGAGCGAGACACCCCGCAGGGCACTGTCCGACTTCGACAGATCGATGAAACTCACCTGGCCGAACTTGCCGATCTTCGGATTGACCAGGCCGAAGAACACCACCGCTGCGACCGCTACCGAGGTGGCCACCGTCGAGGCGAAGATGGCCTGGAACGCCTTGATGCCCCGCAGCCGCCGGTGCGCCACCAGGGCCAGCAGCAAGCCCAACACCAGGCCCGTCGGTACCGTGTAGATGAGGTACTTGACCGTGATCCACAGTCCGTCCCGGAACTCCTCTCCTCCGAGCACGTCGGTGATGTTGGACGGGCCGACGTATACCTCGCCGGTCCCAAACCGGTTGGGCCGGTACAGCGAGAAGCGCACCAGGCGGTACAGCGGGTAGTAGGCGAACACGCCCAGGAGCGCGAAGGCGGGCAGCAGGAGCGAGTATCCGAACAGGGCCTCACGCAGTGCCGACTTACGGCGCCTCATGCCAGACGTCCTCCGCTCTCGGCTTCGAAGATGTGGAGCTGTCCCGGGTCCGGCCGGAGCCGCATCGAGGTCCCCACCTCCACGATCGGCACGTCGCTGGACGCCCGGACGATGAGCAGCTGGTTGGCCACCTCGCAGATGACGTGCTGTTCGTGACCCAGCATTTCCACATTGCGCACGACCGCGTCGAGCGGGCCGTCCGCGTCGATGCGGAGGTGCTCGGGCCGGACCCCAACGACGATTCGCTGGTCGGCCGACACCGGCACGTCAGGCGGTAGTGGCAGCGCCACATCACCCACCCGGGCCACGTACCCTTCGCCGACCTGGCCCACCGTGGCGTCGAGCGTGTTCATGGGGGGACTGCCGATGAAGCGGGCCACGAAGAGGTTGGCCGGACGCTGGTAGACCTCCTGGGGGCGCCCCACCTGTTGCAGCCGGCCCTCGACGAGGATGGCGATGCGGCTGGCCATGGTCATGGCCTCAACCTGGTCGTGGGTGACGTAGACGAAGGTGGTCTCCAGCCGACGCCACAGTTCGACGAGCTCGAGACGCGTCTGGGTTCGCAGCTTGGCGTCCAAGTTGGAAAGCGGCTCGTCCATGAGGAACACGCGTGGACGACGCACAATGGCGCGCGCCAGCGCAACCCGTTGGCGTTGCCCTCCCGAGAGGGCAGCCGGCTTGCGGTCCAGATAGTCACCAAGGTCGAGCGTGGCCGCGGTTTCGACCACCCTCGACCGGCGCTCGGCGGCGTCGAGCCGACGGGGTGTGCCACCGTCCACCGAGACATGCCGGCTCAGGAGTGGCGCTTCGATGTTCTTGAAGACGGTCATGTGCGGATAGAGCGCGTAGCTCTGGAAGACCATGGCGATGTCGCGGTCTCCCGGATCGACTCCGTTCACCACCTCCTCGCCGATGCTCACCGTTCCGCTGGTCGGCTCGTCGAGCCCCGCGATCATGCGCAGCGCCGTCGACTTGCCACAGCCGGAGGGGCCCAACAGCACGAGCAGCTCGCGGTCTTCGATGTCGAGTGTCAGGTCATCGACCGCAACGACGTCACCGAAGCGTTTCGTGACCTCGTGGAATGAAATACCGGCCATGACCCTCCCCTTGAGGCCGGGAGACTACCAACAGCGGCCATATCGCACCGGCGGTCGCCAGTAGTCTCAGGTATGCCCCTGGTTGCGGTAGCGCCGCTGCCGCCTCTGGACGAGCACTCCCTGTTGGTGCTGTGGTGTCAGATCCTGGTCGTCTTGTTCTTCGCCCGGGCTGGTGGTTACGCCGCCCGCCGCATCGGCATGCCGCGGGTGATCGGCGAATTGCTCGCCGGCGTCGTGCTGGGGCCGTCGCTGTTTGGACACCTCTGGCCGACGGGGTTCGCCTGGCTGTTCCCTGCCAGCGAGCGCCAGGCGGGTCTGCTGCTGGGCCTGGCTTGGGTCGGCATCGTCTTTTTGCTCGGTACGACGGGTGCCGAGGTCGACCTGTCGACGATCAGAAGCCAAGGCCGGGCGGCGATCTTCGTGACCGTCGGGAGCCTGGGCATGCCGCTGGTGGTGGGGGCGGTGGTCGGCTCGCTGCTGCCGGACTTCTTTGTGGGCGCCGGCGCGGCGCGGGCCGTCTTCTTGATGTTCTTCGCCGTGGCGTTCGCCATCTCGTCGCTCCCGGTCGCCGCCCGCATCCTGAGTGATCTGGGGCTGATCGACCGTCCCTTCGCCCAGGTCGCGCTCGGCGTCGCCACCGTCAACGACATCGTGGGCTGGCTGCTGCTCGGGGTAGTGGTGGGTATCGCCGAGTCGGGCTCCTTCGAGCTGGCCCCGCTGGTGACCGCGGTCGCGGCGGTGACCGTGACCGGGGTGGTGGTGATCCGTTACGGGCCTGGGGCCCTCGATCGCATATCGCTGGCGGTCGAGCGACGCTCAGGCGGGCCCGCCGCCGAGATCAGCCTGGTGGCGTTGACGCTGGTGGCGGTGGGAACGATCACCCAGGCGGTTGGCATCGAGGTGGTGATCGGTGCGTTCATCGCCGGCATCGCCATTGGGGGCAGCCGACTGGCGCGCAGCGAGGGCTTTCAAGCGATGGAGTGGGCCACCAACGGCATCTTCGCACCCCTGTTCTTCGCCGTGGCGGGCATTCGTGTCGACCTGACCCAGCTCGCCGACCCCGAGGTGGCGTTGTGGGCGATCGTCGTCACCTTGGCCGCAACCGCCGCCAAGGTGGTCGGCTCCTACGCGGGCGGACGGGCGGGTGGCGTCGACCGGCGTGACTCCCTCGGGTTGGGCGCCTCGCTCAATGCCCGCGGCGCCCTCGAGATCGTCGTCGCCACCGTCGGGCTGTCCCTCGGCGTGATCGACACCCGCGCCTACACGGTGATCGTCGTGATGGCTCTGGTCACCACCGCCCTCACCGGGCCGGTGCTGAAGCGCCTCTACCCGGATGCTCCGCAACGTGACGTGACGCAACCTCCGATCGAGCCCTCGCAGCGCTAGCCGGTGGCTGACGGGTTATCGCCGCCGCCCTTGCGTCGAGCGCTAACAAGCCTCCACCTGCATCAGCCTGGCTGCAGCCTGGGCAGCTTCCGAGTTCATTCCGTATGACTCAATAAGCCTCATCTCGGTGTCACAGGTTGGGGCCCTGACCCTGCCCACGGCCGTCCAACCATTCGGTCCGGCGATGAAGACTGCCTGGCCGAAGTCGGGATTCCCCAAATCGTCCCGAGATTGGCTTACAAAGCCCGTGGCGACGCCGTTGTCGCACACCGCGTCTGTCAACTCGTACGGGCCCAACTCGAGGGGGAAGTCGCCGTCGAAGCGTTGATTCCACACGTTGGCCAGAGTCGCAGCGTCACAACTTGGACTCCCATTGCTTGGGCCGATATCGGCCTCGGGCGCCGGGCTCGCCTGGTCGTCGACCGTCGGTAGCGATGGTGCGTTGGTCGTCGGCGGGGCGCTGACCGTGGCAACGATGGTCGAGCTGGGGGAGGGGATCGATGTCTTTGGTGTCGTCGTTGCGTCGATGCTGGTCGCTGAGGCAGGGGCTGCCGTCACGGTGAAGTTTGGCTCGCGTGCTGAGTCGGGCCCGCCACAGGCCGCAGCGAACAGACAAGCGCTGAACCCACAGGCCAACTTGATTCCCAAAAGCCGTCTACCGAGCACGCCCCGGCCCCTCACTTGTGTTGGGCACGTCAAACAGGTCGATCATAGTGAACAGGCTGGTGATGCCGGGTTGGTAAGACAGCCGAGCAATTGCAGAGTCGTCGACAGGCTTGGCGCTGCGTGCCGGATGACCACCGGCGGCGGAGGGACCGACCCTGGCCGCTTAAGCCGATGCGTTGTCGGCGGCGATCAGGCGCGTCGATGCGATCAGCCCGAACGCAGCTGCGGCAAGGGCCCCAAGACCGCCGATGACGACCGGCGCCCTCGCACCGACAGCATCGGCCAGCATCCCCAGGATGGGCCCGCCGATCGGGGTGGTGCCGATCAGGAGCACCATCTGAACGGCGAGCACGCGGCCGAGCATCTGGCGGTCGGTGCGCAACTGGGCGATCGCCGTGGTGGCGGTCATGTAGGCGATGCTGGTGCCGCCGACGAACACGGCGATCACGACGGCTACCGGCACGTTGGGCGCTGCGGACAACACGATCAGGCCCACCCCCAATGCGGCGGCGTTGGTCCCGACCGTGCGGGGTGTGATCGTGTGGAGCCGGGCGACGATCAACGCCCCGATCAGGCCGCCGGCACTGAACGCCGAGTACAGCAAGGTGTAGGCCCCGTCGCTCCCGTTCAGGCCCTTCACGACGAACAGCGGCAGCACGACGCTGTAGTTGTAGCTGAGAATCCCAATGACCAGCAGCATGGAGAACGTGATCCACAGTTCGGGGACGCTGGCGATGTAGCGCAGCCCGGCCCGTACCTGTCCGGCCCCCCTCGGGGTAACGGGCGCCGGGCGCAGCTCGGCGGGACGCATCAGCACCAGCGAGCTGATCACGGCCACGTAGGAGATGGCGTCGATCGTGAACGCCCAGCCGTAGCCGACGCTGACGATCAGTACGCCGGCGAGGGTTGGTCCCAGGATGCGGGCCAGGCTGTTCATGGCGCTGTAGAGCGACACTGCGTTGGACACGTCCTCGAGGGGCACCATCTCGTTGACGAACGAGCGACGCACCGGGTTGTCCATCGCCAGCAACAACCCGCCGACGACGGCGACACCGTAGAAGGCAAGCAACGGCGCCTCGTCCATAAACGCCAGCGCACCGAGGGCGAAGGACTCACACATCGCCAGCGACTGCGTGATCAGCAGCAGGTTGCGCTTGTTGGAACGGTCAGCGACCACCCCCGCCCAGGCTGACAGCAACAGGACGGGTCCAAACTGGCAGGCAGACAATGCACCGACCGCCAGGCCGCTGTCGGTGCGCCGCAGGATGAGAAGCGTCAGCGCAACCATCGTCAACCAGTTGCCCACCTGGGACACGGTCTGACCGAAGAAGAACAGCCGGTAGTTGCGCGAGCTGAGCGAGGCGAGGGTGCGTCGCCGCTCCGGTGCTGCGGACGACGGGGCGCCTATCGGGTCCTCACGTGCCATCGGGGGATCGTCCGGCCTCGCCCTGGGCATGGTTGCGGAGCGTCCGGGTGAGGCGCTCCAGCTCGGCGACGTCGCGTTCGCCGAGCAGGCCGTGGATGAATCGATCCCGGGCGTCGGCGAGGGGCCCCTCGAGCTGTGACAACAACTCTTCGCCCGCGAGGGCGAGCACGATCAGCGTCGAGCGGCCATCGCTCGGGTGGGCGCAGCGTTCGATCAGGCCTCGGCGTTCGGCCTCTTCGAGGCACCTGGTGATGTGGCTGGGCACCATCGACAGTCCTCGGGCCAGGTCGGTCGGCCGTGCGCGTTGTTGAGGGCTGCGGGCCAGCCGAACCAGCAGGTCGACGACCGAACGGTCAACCGGCACGATCCGCTCCGTGACCTCGGCGAAGCGTTGATCGAGCGCCAGGTAGGCCTCTTTGAGCAGGCCGAAGGTGTCCCAACGGGTATCGCTGAACGGAGGAGCCATGACGACGAGACGCTACCAACGGTGGCAGCCTTCCGGTGGGGGGGCGCAGCTCTGGGTGTTGGTGTTCGTCTGCGGCCCTGATCCGCAGGGCCGAGGTCTCAGATGCCGTTCTTGTGAACGTGGTCGACGCCGATGCGCACGATCACCCGCTCGGAGCCGATCGGGTTGGCGTAGTCGGCGCCGGTGTACTTCTGGGCCAGCTCGTCGATGTTTGCCCGGGCGACGTCGCCGGTCTCGGTTTCGACCACGCGGCCTCGGGCCTCGACGTAGCGATAGGGGTTGTCGGCGTCGAACACGGTGATCGTCACCCGGGGGTCGCCCTCGACGTTGCGGTACTTCTGGCGTCCCGTCTCGGTGTTGATGAACACGTGCTCGTCGTCGGCGTGCACCCACATCAGCTGGGTTTGGGGCTGCCCGTCGGGCATGAGCGTCGTCAGCGCAGCGAAGTTCTTTGCTTGGGCCATCGTCTTGAGGTCTGCGTCGAGTGTCATGAGTGCCAGGGTAACGATGAGTTCGGGGGAGCGGAACGCCCGCTGGGCGCAGTCGGGTCGACGAGTACGACAGCTGTCGCTGAGGAGGTGCCCCACGGTCGGCCGGAGCGCCTATGGTGGTGCGTTCGCTCCGGGTTGCGTCGCCGAGTCTCGCCGCTCGGGTAGGTACACATCGGGTTCGGCTGAGTAGAATCGTCAGCCGTCTTCAAAAGCGGTGGCCGGAACCCGAACCGAGCTGCTGAGCAGGGTCCCGACGTGAACCGACAGCACTCAACCCCCTTGTTTCGCCGGAGGGTGAACCGATGGCAATGAACCGTGAGCAAAAGCGCGCCATGCAGCGGGCAGGACAAGTCGACGCCGAGGGATCGCCGATGGCGCGCGACCGGCGTCAGCCTGCCAAGACCGTCCGCAAGGAGGAGCGCACTTCGCCCACGCAGTTCTTCAAGGAGGTGCGCAGCGAGCTCCGCAAGGTGGCATGGCCCACCCGTGAGGAGCTGATCCGATACTCGATCATCGTCCTGGTCGCCATCGTGGCGCTGACGATCTTCGTCACCGTCCTCGACTGGATCTTTCTGAAGTTCGTGCAGGATTTCCTCTTCGACAGCGGCGTCGACGCGACTCCCGCCGCCGGGCTGATCTCGGCCGCTTCGTCTCTCCCCGGGCTGTGATCCATCCAGCACCGCTTGCCTGCACCCGATCGTGCCCGCAGGAACCGCACCCATCGATCCCCAGCCAGGAAAACACATGACTGATATCGAACCCACCGCCGCTACCGACCCGGTCGACGACGCCCCAGAGGCACCCGACACGGCCGTCGATGCTCCCACCGAAGCATCTGACGCTGCGGAGCAGGCTGACGCTGCGGAGCAGGTTGATACTGCGGAGCAGGTTGATACCGCGGAGCAGGTTGACGCCGACGTGGATGCTTCCACCGACGAGGATGCCGCCAGCGAAGGGTCCGCTTCCGACGAGGCGGGCGTCGAGCCTGGCCCCGAGGTGCTCGACGAGGACGCACTGCTCGAAGAGGGCGCTGCCCCCGAGCCGGAGATCAGCCCCTTCAACAAGCCGGGTAAGTGGTACGTGCTGCACACGCAGTCCGGCTACGAGAACAAGGTGAAGAAGAACCTTGAGGCCCGCGCTCTGTCGATGAACATGGAGGAGCGGATCTACGAGGTCGTCATCCCCGTTGAGGACGTCAGCGAAATCCGCCAGGGCAAAAAGGTGGTCGTCCAGAAGAAGATGTTCCCCGGTTACCTGCTGGTGCGCACCCGCTTGAACGACGATGCCTGGTACGTCGTGCGCAACACTCCCGGTGTCACCGGGTTTGTCGGCGCAGGCAACAAGCCCTCGGCCTTGCCCCGCAAGGAGGTGGAGAAGTTCCTCCAGGTGAAGAAGGACGACGAGGACGCCCCCAAGCGCACCCGGCCCCGCATGGAGTACGAGATCAACGAGACCGTGCGCGTCAAGCAGGGTCCGTTCGCCGATTTCTCCGGCGAAATCGTCGAGATCAACGCCGATCAGCTGAAGCTGAAGGTGCTGGTCAACATCTTCGGCCGGGAGACCCCGGTCGAGCTGGAATTCTCCCAGGTGGCCAAGCTGTAGGGCCCCACCTTGCCGTGTGGGCTGTTCGCAGCGCACACTGGTCCCTTGTGCCTGCGTCGCCCCGGGCCTACTCCGGGCGACAGATTCCCCCCGCAACGTCGAGTTATCGCACCACACGAGAGAGCACATCATGGCAAAGAAGAAGGTCTCGGCAGTCGTCAAGATCCAGATCCCGGCCGGCCAGGCATCGCCTGCGCCGCCGGTTGGTACCGCCCTGGGCCCCCACGGCATCGCCATCATGGACTTCACGAAGGCCTACAACGCCCAGACGGAGAGCCAGCGAGGCACGATCGTGCCCGTTGAGATCACCATCTTCGAGGACCGGTCGTTCACGTTCGTCCTCAAGACCCCGCCCGCCGCAGTGCTGATCCGCGCCGCCGCCGGGTTGGAGAAGGGCAGCCAGCTGCCCGGGCGCGGTGCCGTCGGCGAGATCACCGAAGCTCAGTTGGCCGAGATCGCCACGACCAAGATGCCCGACCTGAACACGAAGGACCTCGAGCAGGCCAAGCAGCAGGTCGCCGGTACCGCCAGGTCGATGGGCATCCGCGTGCTGTGGGACGACCGAAAGGGCGAGGAGCTGGCGCCGTTGCTTGACGCCGATGCCCAGGAGGCCATGATGGCCGCCCAGGAAGCGCTGCAGGCCGCCGAAGAGGCGCCGAGTGGCGGGATGGCCGAAGCGGCCGCCGACGCGATTGCTGGGGACGCCGAGGAGTCGGCCGACTCCGAAGGCTGACCTTCGCAGCGGCCCGGGCGCTCATCCGGGACGCTCAACATTCGACCCGTCGGGGGAGTACCTCGCCCCGGGGACGACATCCATATCCACATCTAACGAGAGGCAGCCATCATGGCGAAAGGCAAGAAGTACCGCGACGCAGCACGTCGCTACGACCGCGAAATGTTCCACGGCCCGCGCGAGGCGCTGGAGCTGGTGAAGTCGCTGGCGACGAAGAACTTCGACGAGAGCATCGACCTGGTGGTTCGCCTTGGGGTCGACCCCCGTAAGGCCGACCAGATGGTGCGCGGCACGGTGTCGCTCCCGTCCGGCTCGGGCAAGAACGTCCGCGTTGCGGTCTTCGCCGAGGGCGAGCAGGCCGAAGCAGCACGCGCTGCGGGTGCCGATTTCGTGGGCGGCGAGGAGCTGGCCGCCGAGATCCAGGGCGGCATGATGGATTTCGACCTCACCATCGCCTCTCCGGACATGATGCCGATCGTCGGCAAGCTGGGCCGGGTGCTCGGCCCCCGGGGCCTGATGCCCAACCCGAAGACCGGCACGGTGACCCCCGACGTGGCCACTGCGGTCGGCGAGTTCAAGGGCGGCAAGGTCGAGTACCGCACCGACCGGCACGGCAACGTGGCCGTCCCGATCGGCAAGGCGAGCTTCGAGCCCGATGCGCTGGAGGCCAACCTGGCCGCCGTCATGGGCGAGATCGTTCGGGCCAAGCCGTCGGCGTCCAAGGGCAAGTACCTCAAGAAGGTCGCGCTGTCCTCGACGATGGGTCCCAGCGTCCGCGTGGACGCCGGCGCCTACGACACCAAGTAGGCCCGTTTCAGCACAGGCCGGCGGCTCCGCTAGCCTTGCCGATACAAGATCACATCGCCTGAGACCTTCGGTGGACCAACCGGCTTCGGCCGGAACGTCCGTAATCAGCCCCGGCTTGCCGAACTAGGCGGACTCCTCAGATCTGGTGACACTTCGGTGCCGCCTTCTCTAGTTCGGGTGTCCGCTTGCGGGCACCCGTTTCGCTTTTCCATGGCAAGCGGGTGGGATCTTCAACCCCATCACCAACCATCGAGACAACGAGAGGAGGTGTGAGCGTGACAGACAATCCTGAACACCCGGAAGCAGCCGAGCACGAAGCCGAGGCCGACGCCAAGGAACCCAGGCCCGAAAAAGTGGCCGTGGTGACCGAGGTCAAGGAGCGGATGAGTGAGGCAGAAGCCGTGATCCTCACCGAGTATCGCGGCCTGTCGGTCAAGGAACTGCAGAGCCTTCGGGCCTCGCTGACCGCGGCCGGCGCCGTCTACAAGGTGTACAAGAACACCTTGGTTCGACGAGCAGCAGACGAACTGGACTGGGATTTGGCCGACCTGCTGGTCGGTCCGACTGCGATGGCCTTTGTGGCCAGCGACGTCGGATCAGCCGCTAAGGCGCTCACCGAATTTGCCAAGGCCCAGCCGTTGCTGGTCCTCAAGGGCGGAGTCATGGGCGGCGACGTCCTCGACGACCAGGCCGTCAAGGCGCTGGCCGACCTGCCCTCCGGCCCGGAGATTTACTCCAAGCTGGCGGCCGGCATCAACGGCACGGCCCGCGGGCTGGCAGCCGGGATCCACGGAACACACCGTTCCCTGGCCTACGTGCTGCAGGCGGCGATCGACGGCGGAGTTTTCGCCGACGACGGCGCAGCGGCCGCTGAGCCCACCACCGACGCGGCACCCGCCGCCGAGGCGAGCGAGACCACCCCATCTGCGCCGGAGGCACCCGCCGACGACGCAACCCCAGACACGAACACCGAAGCACCCGCCGCCGACGCGGCGGAAAGCACTGAGGAGAGCTGAGCATGAGCAAAGTTGACGACATCCTGGAAGAAATCTCGAACCTGTCGCTGGTCGAGGCCTACGAACTGGTCAAGGCGATCGAAGAGAAGTTCGAGGTGACCGCTGCGGCTCCCGTGGCCGCCATGGCCGCCGCTCCCGGCGCCGGTGGCGCCGAGGCCGAGGAAGAGAAGGACGAGTTCGATGTCGTCCTGACCGGCGCAGGCGACAAGAAGATTCAGGTCATCAAGGAGGTGCGTGGGCTCACCAGCCTGGGCCTCAAGGAGGCCAAGGATCTGGTGGAGGCCGCCCCGAAGCCCGTCCTCGAGGGCGTGCCCAAGGACGAGGCCGAGAAGGCCAAGGAGGCCCTTGAGGCCGCTGGCGCCACCGTGGAGCTCAAGTAAGCACGGAGCTTGAGCTGCGGCGCAGCTCGATCACGAGGCTGGTTTGCTGGTCTCGCGATGAGCGGTCAGGCGAAGAGCTATGTGATCGATACCGCCTCCCAGCGTTTCGCTGGGAGGCGGTGTCGCGTCCGAGCGTCCGATCCCCCAGGCCAACGCTCCCAGGGCGCCCACGTAGACGACGAGGAGCACCGGGAAGGTGAGCGGTGGGCTCCAGCGGGGATGGACGAGCAGGTTCCACCAACTCAGCGGAGCACCTCCTTTGGCCCCGTGGTGGCGGGCAACGCTCAGGAACCCGATGGCGTGGACGGTGAGGAACACGTTCAGCGCAACTCGGACGGCGGTTGTCGAGGTCTCGGGTTGACGGAGCAATGATCCGAGGTCGCCCGGCCTCACCGGTTCTCTGGTGATCTGTGCCGACGTTTCGATGCCTCGGTCATCGGCGTTCCGGCGAGGCGAGGAACAGGTGGCGACCAAGAAAGCGCCCAGCAGCAGCGGTAGGGCGTAGCGACCCTGCCAGAAGAACCCGATGGGGGGCAGGCTGAGCCCCTCCGCCGTCACCGAAATCGTCAGGCCCCCGATCAGTGTCAGGCCGGCGATGATCGCCGCCCTCGGCGTGCAACGCCACACTCCGACGGCGAAGACGACGAGCAGGGTCACCACCCATGCCCAAACGGCGAGTTCGGGTAACGCGCTGTCGTTCTGGCCAAACACGCCGACCGATTGGCGCAGGTAGAAGGGCAGATAGCTGACGGCGGTGGCCCAGCCCGATCCTGGGCGGTCGGGGAGCGGGAAGTCGCGCTGGATCGTCCAGAGCCAGGCGGCTGAGGCGACGGTCATCGCCCCGGCCCCGACCGCCCAACCCCACACGTCGACCCGTCGAGCGAGGTGCACCATCCTGGATCTGCCGGCCATCGCCGAGAGCAGGACGAGCAGCAGCACGGCGAAGGCGGGGCCGAGTCCTCGCGCCCCGATGAGGACGATGAGGGCCATGCCGAACCTGGCGACCTCCCGGCGGGTGAACTCGACGTCGCTTCGCGCAAGCAGCATGCCCGTGGCCCAGACTCCGAGGGCGGCGGCGATCTCGACGGCGCTCGGGTTGGTCGAGGCCGACAGATACATCGTCATCGGGGTCACGGTGCCGAACAGCGCCAGCCATGCCAAGCGGGACCGTTGGCTTCGGCGAACCGAGACCGTCGCAGAGGCCAGCAGCGCCGTTGTGGCGACCACACCAATGAGCCGCATGAGGTACGCGCCGGCAGCCCCGGAGTCGATCAGCGTCGGCAGCCCGACCAGAGCATAAAAGAAGGGCTGGCCCCTGTATTGACCGGTGTTGGCGCCAACGATCCGGTCTGACCCGCCAAACGGGGGACAGTCTGAGGGTGGGAGCTTCATACCCTCCTGGGGGACTCCCTCCACCAAATCGCCGAGGAAGCAGCGCTCCACCTCGTCGGCCCGTCGATAGCTTTCTGGAACCTTCACCTCGACCAACAACGGGGAGAGCGAGGTTTCGTTCCCCGTCAGTTGGCCGCGCACCACGGCTGCGGCCCGCCTGGCCTGGTAGACCTCATCGGGGCCGGTCATCAACGGCGTCGCCAGCACCCACGCCACCCCCGCCAACGTCAACAGGCCGAAGGTTCGCCACCACGTGTGGCGCTCGGCGGGCCGCCGGGGGGGTTCGGTCGTGCTCATCGAATCATGTCCGAACCTTGGGGCGATCTCGCTGCGGGGAGTTCAAACGGCTCCCGCAGGCTAGGGCATCGAACCTGAAGGGCTTTGTGACCGAACCAGGAGGGCTGTGCGATCGGATGGGCCGGGCCGCTAGCTTCCTGGAGTCCTCAATCGCTCAGCCAGGTGTACTGGCAGGATCCGGTGACCCTCCATGGCCCTGGCCGACCGATGAACCTCGCCGCGTTGCGCTCGACGATCGCCTCCTACCGGGGCGCGCCTCCGGTGACCCGAGCCTTCGTCGTCGCTCGTTTCCTGGTGGCGCCAGTCGGCCCGCTCGATGCCGAGCTGCGCGGACGCAGCGGGCGGGTGCTGTCGCTGGGCAGCGGGCTGTGCATGCTGGAGCGCTATCTGGCCGAGACCAACCCCAACCTGGAGTTCGTCGGTATCGACCTCGACGAGGCCAAGGTGGACCTGATCGCCAGCACTCAGGAGCGCAGCCCCCGGGTCACGCTGCGACGAGGTGACGCCACGGCGATCGACGAGCCGGCCGTGTACGACACGGTGCTGATCTGCGACGCCCTGCACCACTTCCCGGCGGAGAGCCATGCTCGGGTGGCCCAGGCGGTTGCGGCGGCGCTCGTTCCCGGTGGGCAGGCGTTGGTCAAGGACCTGGACGTGGCCCCCCGCTGGAAATACCACTGGAACCGGCTGCACGACCGGCTGGTCGCCGGCCCCGAACCGATCCACTGCCGCCCGGTCGGGGAGATGGCCCAGATCTTTGAGGCCGCCGGGCTGGTCGTCGAAGAACAGCGACGGCTTGACCATGCTCTGGCCCCGTATGCCCACTACCTCATCCGTCTGCGCCGCCCCGACGAGCCGTCGGGGGAGAACAAGTTGGCACAAACCGTTGACGATCCGGCCTGATCTTCCTATCCTGCAGCGCAACCTCGTGGTCGACTGAGATCCGAGTCTGTGCTCATCGTGGAGATTTCTGCGGATCGCGCCTTGTGGGCTGCCCCTGGGGAGTCCTAGACTCTCTTAGCCGTGCCAGCGCCCGTTCTTCCCCCTGGATCCATCCCCGGGGACCTTGCGCGCCTCGGCACGGAACTCACCACGATTGCATCGCGTCAGCGAGGAGTAGGCCTTGTCGTCAGCACCACCGCTTCGGGAACGCTATTCGTTCGGAAACCTCCAAGAGGTTTTGGACATCCCGGACCTCATCGCCGTTCAACGGAAGTCCTTCAAATGGTTCGTTGACTTCGGCTTGGCCAACGCCTTCCGGGATATCTCGCCCATTCGAGATTTCACCGAGACGCTCAGCCTCGAGCTGGAGTTCGATCCTCACGACGAGGATCTGCGCCCCCCACCCAAGTTCACGGTGGAGGAGTGCAAAGAAAAGGACATGACCTACTCGGCGCCCATCTTCGTGAAGGCGCGGTTCGTCAACCAGAACACGGGCGAGATCAAGGAACAGACCGTGTTCATGGGCGACTTCCCCATGATGACGGACCGGGGCACGTTCGTGATCAACGGCACCGAGCGTGTCGTCGTGTCGCAGCTGGTCCGTTCGCCCGGCGTGATCTTCCAGCCAGGGGAACGCTTCCGCCTGCGCAACCTGTCCAAGCACCAGCTGGTTACCGGCACGGTTCACCCCTACCGAGGTGAGTGGATCGAGTTCGACGTCGAGCAGAAGCCCGGCAAGGACGTCACCGCCGGCACCCGCGTGGCCCGCAAGCGTCGTCTCAGCCTGTTCGTGCTCATCCGGGCATTGGGCTTCGGTGAAGACAACGTCCCCGGTTTCCTCGACGCGTTCGTGCGTCACTTCGACTTCCTCGAGGGGCAGTGGGAGAAGGACCAGGACCTGGCACCCACCCAGGAAGAGGCGTTGATCGAGATCTACAAGCGTGCCCGGCCCGGTGAGCCGGCCACGCCCGAGTCCTCGCGCAACTACTTCCAGAACGCCTTCTTCGAGAGCCGTCGTTACGACCTGTCCCGGGTCGGCCGCTACAAGCTGAACCGCAAGCTCGGCCCCGAGGTGCAGCACCTGCTCGAGGTGTTCCCCATGCTCGAGGGCCACGTCGACGTGCCCGACGCAGATCTGTCCGTGCTGTCGCGGGTGGAGCTGCTCGCAGCCACCACCTATCTGTTGAACCTGGCCGCCGGAACCCCCGGTTACCGCCTGGACGACCAGGACCACTTCGCCAACCGCCGCATCCGGTCGGTGGGCGAGCTGATCCAGAACCAGGTCCGCATCGGCCTGAGCCGCATGGAGCGGGTGGTGCGCGAGCGCATGACCACCCAGGACGTCGAGGCGATCACGCCCCAGACCCTGATCAACATCCGCCCTGTGGTCGCTGCGATCAAGGAGTTCTTCGGAACCTCCCAGCTGAGCCAGTTCATGGACCAGGTGAACCCGCTGTCGGGCCTCACCCACCGTCGCCGCCTGTCGGCGCTCGGCCCCGGCGGCCTGTCCCGTGAGCGTGCGGGCTTCGAAGTGCGAGACGTGCACTTCAGCCACTACGGCCGCATGTGCCCCATCGAAACACCGGAAGGCCCCAACATCGGCCTGATCGGGGCCCTGGCCACCTACGCCCGGGTCAACGAGTTCGGCTTCATCGAGACCCCGTACCGCAAGGTCACCGACGGCGTGGCCACCAGCGAGATCGTCTGGCTGCCCGCCGATGAGGAGGAGCTCTACACCGTCGCCCAGGCCAACGCCCGGCTCGACGAAGACGGCACCTTCCTCGACGAGCGTGTGCTGGTGCGCCGCTCGCCGCAGGCCGCATCCCTCCAGGACCTCAGGTTGCAGCTGGAGCGCGACGTGTTCCTCGGTGCCACCACCGCCATCGAGCTGGTGGTGCCCGCCGAGGTTCAGCTGATGGACGTGTCGCCGAAGCAGATCGTGTCGGTCGGCGCCGCCCTCATTCCGTTCCTCGAGCACGACGACGCCAACCGGGCGCTCATGGGCGCCAACATGCAGAAGCAGGCCGTGCCGCTGGTGCGTGCCGAGGCCCCGTTCATCGGCACCGGCATCGAGCCCCGGGCCGCACGCGACGCCGCCAACATGGTGATCGCCGAGGACAACGGCATCGTCACCCAGGTGGATGGACGCACCATCACCGTGGAGTACGCCAAGACGGGTCGCAAGAGCTACCGCCTGCACAAGTTCGAGCGTTCCAACCAGGACACCTCGATCAACCAGCGGCCCCGCGTGGCCGCCGGCCAGAGGATCGTCGAAGGCGACATCCTGGCGGAGGGTCCCTCCACCGACAACGGCGAGCTGGCACTGGGCAAGAACCTGCTGATCGCCTTCATGCTGTGGGAGGGCTACAACTACGACGACGCCATCATCTTGTCGGAACGGCTGGTGAAGGACGACGTCCTCACCTCGATCCACATCCACGAGTATGAGGTGGACGCCCGCGACACCAAGCTGGGCGAAGAGGAGATCACCCGGGACATTCCGAACCTCTCCGAAGAGATCCTGGCCGACCTCGACGAGCGCGGCATCGTGCGCATCGGCGCCGAGGTGGACGCCGGCGATGTGCTGGTGGGCAAGGTGACGCCCAAGGGCGAAACCGAGCTGACCCCCGAAGAGCGCCTGTTGCGGGCCATCTTCGGTGAGAAGGCCCGCGAAGTGCGCGACACCTCGCTGAAGGTGCCCCACGGCGAGCAGGGCAAGGTGATCGACGTCAAGGTGTTCAGCCGTGAAGAGCATCACGAGCTGGCTCCCGGCGTCAACCAGCTGGTTCGGGTCTACGTGGCCCAGAAGCGCAAGATCTCGGTCGGCGACAAGCTGGCCGGACGCCACGGCAACAAGGGCGTCATCAGCCGGATCATGCCCATCGAGGACATGCCTTACCTGGCCGACGGCACCCCGGTTGACATCGTGCTGACACCGCTGGGCGTTCCGTCCCGCATGAACGTGGGACAGGTGCTGGAGACCCACCTCGGTTGGGCGGCCCGTTGGGGCTGGCAGAACGAGGGCGACTTCATCGGTGAGCCGCCGCTGCGTGGCACCGAGACCAAGACGCGGCCCACCACACGGCCCGCCACGTTGATCGCCACCCCGGTGTTCGACGGCGCCAAGTGGGACGAGACCGAGCTGGCCGGCAAGCACCCGACCATCCAGAAGATCTTCGAGAACCTCAACCCCGAGGGCGTCGACGGTCAGCGGCTGATCGAGACCACCGGCAAGACCACGCTGTTCAACGGTCTGACCGGCGAGCCGTTCCACCAGTCGATCTCCATCGGCTACATGTACATCCTGAAGCTGGCCCACCTGGTGGACGACAAGATCCACGCCCGCTCCACCGGCCCGTACTCCATGATCACCCAGCAGCCGCTTGGTGGTAAGGCCCAGTTCGGTGGTCAGCGCTTCGGTGAGATGGAGGTGTGGGCCCTGGAGGCCTATGGCGCCGCCTACTGCCTGCAGGAACTGCTCACGATCAAGTCCGACGACACGCTCGGGCGGGTCAAGGTGTACGAGGCCATCGTGAAGGGCGAGAACATCCCCGAGCCGGGCATCCCCGAGAGCTTCAAGGTGCTCATCAAGGAGATGCAGGCGCTCTGCCTCAATGTCGAGGTCCTCTCCGAGGAAGGCGACGAGATTCAGATGCGGGAGCTCGACGAGGAGTTCTTCCGTGCCGCCGAGGAGCTGGGCATCGACCTGTCCCGCCCCGAGCGTGGCTCGGACGAGGACGACATGCGTCGCCCCGCCATGCGCGGCTGACCCGTTGCGCCCGCCTGCAACCTGAGACCCTTTCAAGAACGCACCGCCACACCAGCAAGCCAGACAAGCCCAGATAGAGGAGCCAGCGCCTTTCATGCTTGACGTCAACAACTTTTCCCAGTTGCGCATCGGACTCGCCACCGCCGAACAGATCCGTATGTGGTCCAACGGCGAGGTCAAGAAGCCGGAGACCATCAACTACCGCACGCTCAAGCCAGAGAAGGACGGCTTGTTCTGCGAGAAGATCTTCGGTCCCACGAAAGACTGGGAGTGCTACTGCGGCAAGTACAAGCGGGTGCGCTTCCGCGGCATCATCTGCGAGCGCTGCGGCGTTGAGGTGACCCGCTCCAAGGTTCGGCGCGAGCGCATGGGGCACATCGAGCTGGCCGCCCCGTCGGTTCACATCTGGTACCTCCGCGGCACCCGCTCGTGGCTGGCCTACCTGCTGTCGGGCACCGAGCCCAAAGAGGAGTTCAAGGCCAAGCAGCTGGAGAAGGTGATCTACTTCGCCGCCAACCTGGTGGTGACGATCGACGTCGACCAGCGCGACGAGGACCTCCAGAGCCTGGAGGCCGACTACCTGGCCGAGCGTGACGAGATCAACAAGGAGCTCGAGCTGGAGCTGGCCGAGCGCCACGACGAGCTCGAGGGCGAGGTTCGCAAGCTGGAAAAGGGTGGTGCAAAGGACGCCGAAATCCGCAACCGCCAGAAGGCTGCGGAGAAGGACCTGACCGCCATCCGCGAGCGTTACGAGGAGGAGTTCGACCTCCTCGAGCGGGTGTGGGACGAGTTCAAGAGCCTGCACGCCCGTCAGATCATCGAGGACGAAGAGCTCTGGCGTGAGCTGGAGGACCGCTACGGCGACTACTTCACCGGCGGCATGGGCGCCGAGGCCATCAAGCTGTTGATCGAGGAGATCGACCTGGTGGAGGAAGAGGTCAAGCTGCGGGCGCAGATCGACCCGGCCGAGGGCCAGAAGCCACTGTCGGCCCAGCGCAAGCAGAAGGCGATCAAGCGCCTCAAGATCGTTGCCGCCTTCAACCGCACCGCCGAAGAGGGCGCCCGCGAGAACGACCCGCGGGCCATGATCCTCGACGTGGTGCCGGTGATCCCGCCGGAACTGCGCCCGATGGTGCAGCTGGACGGTGGCCGCTTTGCCACCTCCGACCTGAACGACCTGTACCGCCGCGTGATCAACCGCAACAACCGCCTGAAGCGACTGTTGGACCTGGGCGCACCCGAGATCATCGTCAACAACGAAAAGCGCATGCTGCAGGAGGCCGTCGACGCACTGTTCGACAACGGCCGCCGTGGCCGTCCCGTCACCGGGCCGGGCAACCGCCCGCTGAAGTCGCTGTCGGACATGCTGAAGGGCAAGCAGGGCCGGTTCCGCCAGAACCTGCTGGGCAAGCGCGTCGACTACTCCGGCCGCTCGGTCATCGTGGTTGGTCCCACGCTGAAGCTGCACCAGTGCGGCCTGCCCAAGCTGATGGCCCTCGAGCTGTTCAAGCCCTTCGTGATGAAGGCGCTCGTCGACCGTGAGCTGGCCCAGAACATCAAGTCGGCCAAGCGCATGGTCGAGCGGCGCCGCTCGGCGGTCTACGACGTCCTCGAGGACGTCATCCGCGAGCACCCGGTCATGTTGAACCGGGCACCAACCCTGCACCGCCTCGGTATCCAGGCCTTCGAGCCGGTGCTGGTCGAAGGCAAGGCAATCCAGATCCATCCGCTGGTGTGCACTGCGTTCAACGCCGACTTCGACGGCGACCAGATGGCGGTGCACCTGCCGCTGAGCGCCGAGGCCCAGGCCGAGGCCCGGGTGCTGATGCTGTCGGCGCACAACCTGTTGTCGCCCGCCCACGGTCGCCCCATGGTCACACCGACCAAGGAAATGCTCATCGGCGCCTACTACCTCACCGAGCCCGAAGACGGCGCGATCGGCGAGGGGCGTACCTACCGCCACCTCGAGCAGGTCGAGCGCGACATCGAGGCCGGCATGCTCGAGGCCCACGCCCGCATCACGCTGCGTCCTGGCCCCGACGGCTCCGACCGGCTGGAAACCACCGCCGGCCGAGTGTTGTTCAACACCGTGCTGCCTGAGGACTTCCCCTACTGGAACCACTCGATCCGCAAGAACGAGATGTCCGATCTGGTCGACCAGTTGGTGATCTTCTACCCCAACTCGACCGTCGCTCACAGCCTCGACCTGTTGAAGGAACTGACCCTCAAATGGTCGACCAAGTCGGGTCTGACCATGGCGATCTCCGACGTCAAGACCCCGGAGTCGAAGAAGTCGATCCTCGACCGCTTCGAGGACGACACCGAGAAGGTGGAGCGCAACTTCCGCCGTGGTGTCATCACCGACGGCGAGCGCATCCAGAAAGCGGTCGAGATCTGGTCGGAGGCCACCACCGAGGTGACCGAGGCCGTGTCCGAGGCGATGGGCAACGAGAAGTTCAACTCGCTGAACATGATGGTCGGCTCCGGTGCCCGCGGAAACATGATGCAGGTACGTCAGATCGCCGGCATGCGTGGCCTGGTGGCCAACCCTCGCGGCGACATGATTCCTCGCCCGATCAAGTCCAACTTCCGTGAGGGGTTGGATGTGTTGGAGTACTTCATCGCCACGCCTGGCGCCCGTAAGGGCCTGGTCGACACGGCGCTGCGTACCGCCGACTCGGGGTACCTCACCCGCCGCTTGGTCGACGTCGCCCAGGAACTGATCATCAACGAGGAGGACCCCTTCTCCACCGGTGGTCCGGTTCGCGGTATCTGGGTCAACGAGGTGCACCCCGACGGCTTCTCCGACGCCGACGGCAACTTCGTCGGCACCGAGCGCACGTCGCCCAGCGACCGCGCCGTGAAGAGCTACCTCGATACCCGCCTGTTCAGCCGCACCCTGGCCGATGACATCACGCTGAGCGATGGCCGGGTTGTCGAAAAGGGCACCGAGGTTGGCCTCGAGTTGATGGCCACCCTGCGAGATGACGACTCGGTCACCCGGGTTCGGGTGCTGTCGCCGCTGACCGACGAGTCCACCTTCGGCATCACCGCCAAGGGCTACGGCACGTCGCTCGCCACGTCGAAGACGATCGAGCCCGGCGAAGCGGTGGGCGTCATCGGCGCTCAGTCGATCGGCGAGCCCGGTACCCAGCTGACCATGCGTACCTTCCACACCGGCGGTATCGCCTCCGCCGGCGGCGACATCACCGGTGGTCTGCCCCGCGTGGTCGAGCTCTTCGAGGCCCGTACCCCGAAGAACAAGGCCGTGCTGGCTCGCACCTCCGGCCTCGTGCGCATCGGCGAGGACGACGGCAAGGGCCGCGTGATCACGATCGTCTCCGACGACGGCGAGGAGGACACCTACACGGTGGCCCGCGAGGCTCGCCTCGAGGTAGCCGACGGTCACGAGATCACCGCCGGCGACCCGATGGTCGAGGGTCCTCGCGACCCGAAGGAGCTGATGGACATCCAGGGCGTGTACTCCACCCAGCGGTACCTGGTCGACCAGGTACAGAAGGTGTACCGCGACCAGGGTGTGTCGATCCACGACAAGCACATCGAGTTGATCGTCCGCCAGATGACCCGCCGCGTGGCCATTCAGGAGCCTGGCGACTCGTCGTTCCTGCCCGGCGAGCGCGTCGATTCCCAGACGTTCCGTGAGACCAACGCCCGCCTGCTTCAAGAGGGTCGTCGCCCAGCCGACGGCCGCCCGGAGCTGATGGGCATCACCAAGGCGTCGCTGGCCACCGATTCGTGGCTGTCGGCAGCGTCGTTCCAGGAGACCACCCGGGTGCTCACCGAGGCCGCCATCGAGAGCCGTTACGACGGCCTGATGGGGTTGAAGGAGAACATCATCATCGGCAAGCTCATCCCAGCCGGTACCGGTATGGAGCGCTTCACCGAGATCGACACCTATGCCCCCGACTACGAGCCGATGGCGTACTTCAGCTCCGACGACGACGGACAGGGCGGTGCCGATTACCTGGCACAGCAGGCCGGCGCCAACGCCGAGTTGGTCGGCGCAGCAGCGCCCGCCGAGGGCAGTGGCGTGATCGGCTCCCTGCCCGACGCCGGGACCACCCCCGAAGCCGGCGTCGGCGGCTAGCCGGGCGGCACGACGTGTGCCGCCACCGATGACTACGGCCCTGCCCGGCAGCGACGGCTGTCGGGCAGTGCCGCGTCCGGCCCCGGCCCTTACCGGCGAACCTGACCCTTACCTGACCCTTACCCGGCGAACTGGGGAGTGCAGGGCGCGGTCTGGCGGTTGTTTGGGCTCCCGAGTTGCGGTGAGCCGCCGTCACCAGGGCGAACTGGGGAGCCCAGGGCGCGGTCTGGCGGTTGTTTGGGCTCCCGAGTTGCCGAGAGGTGCTGTGCGATTGGCCCCGGGTTAGCGGATCGAGATGTCGAAGTTGCGGGTGATCAGCCGGTCGACCAGCGCCCGACCAATCCCGGTGGCCGGGGTAAGCACGCCGGCAGCCTCTGGGAGCGCGTCACCATCGATGGCCAGAGCCAAGGCGCTCTGGCCCAACATGACAGCGGTGGCTGCATAGCCCGGATCGCCGTCGGCGGCGACCGTCGAGACCACCTTGCGGCCCCCGGCGGTGGTGGCATGCACATCGACGCGGAAGTGGCCGTTGGCGCGGGTCTCGGCGTCGGGCCCCTCCCCGGGGGAGGGCAACACCCGGTCGAGCAGCGAGCGGGTGGGACCGAATGCCATGGCGGCCGCACCGGCGACCGTGCCGGCGGCGATGCCGGTGGCCAGGAACGGCCCGGTAATCGGCGAGTCGAAGCCGATCACCTCCGAGTAGCGCATCCGGCGGCCGTAGGCGTGGTCGAGTAGCGCGTTACTGCGCCGCACGATCCGGGTGTTGTATGGCGCCATGACGAACGGTGCCACCCACATGCCCAGCCGGCGGTCGTAGCGGGGCGGGCCCACGTCGCGCTGCGGCCCAAGGTCGGCCTCGGCTGCCCGATTGGGGCTGAGCGCATAGGGGTCCATCCCGATGCGACGCTTGGACGGGTCGGCAGCCATGACCGCAACCTGGTTGCGGATCGAATCGATCGTGCCACCGCTCACGCCGCCTTTGGCCGAGACGACGACCAGAGTGGCCTCGCTCAACGGATCGCCGTGGGCAGTGTCCGCCTCGCGGGCAGCCACCATGACCGCCAGGTCGGAGGGCACCGAATCGAACCCGCAGGAGTGCACGATGCGAGCTCCCGAGGCGACGGCCGTGTCGTGGAATCGGTCGATGCTGTCGCGTACGAACAGCACCTCGCCGGTGAGGTCGGCGTAGTGGGTACCCGCCCGGGCACAGGCCTCGACGAGTGGCAGACCCCACCTGGCGTAGGGGCCGACCGTGGTGGCGACCACCCGGGTCTGTTCCGCGAGCGCGGTGATCGTGTCGGGCTCGTCGGCGTCAGCCACGATCCATGGCCAGTCGGCGGCGGCCCCGCCAAGCTCGGCGCGGGTCTGCTCCAGGCGGGACAGGGAGCGACCGGCGAGCGCGATTCGGGTCGAGTCGTCGGCGTGGGCCGCCAGATGCCTGGCGGTGAGCTTGCCCACGAAGCCGGTCGCTCCGAAGAGCACCACGTCGTAGGGGCGATCGGCGGGATCTGATGTCGGCATTGGGCCAGGCTAACGACCGTCTTCCCGTGCGCTTTCCCCACCCAGGTCCGAGGAGCCGCCGGTGCGCCGTAGTGGGACGGCGAGATGCTCGACCAGCGCTTCGACGTCGGTGAGGACCGGCTGGGACAGGTGCGCGGCCAGCCAGCGTTGGTTCTCTCGATGGTCGGCGTCGGCGGGGTCGAAACGGTTCAGCAGCACGACGGTTCGATCGACCAGCGCCGGCGCACCGAGCGCAATCGAGTCGATGGCCGATCGGGCCGCCCCGATCGCCCCCAGCGACGCATCGCCGACCAGCACGACCACGTCGGGGGCGACGGCGGCGCACAGCGCGAGCGAGTCGGCGTCGGCCGCCACCGGCGAACGGACCCCGCCCACCGTCTCCAGCCAGCCCACGCGGCACCCCCGGGGCCAGGTCAGCTCGGAGAGCAGTGCCGCAAGGAATGGAGGCGGCAGGCCAAGCTGCTTGGCCGCCATCGGCGGTGCGAGGGCGACGCCGTAGCGCCGATGGGGTGGGGTGACGTGGTCGATGGGTTCGCCGCTGGCGTGGGCGAGCACCGTGGAGTCGAGCGGGTCGTGCCCATGGCCGGCGAAGCTCTCGGCGGGCTTGCGGGCCGCCACGTCGATGGACCGATGGCGCAACGACTCGA
This sequence comes from Candidatus Neomicrothrix sp., assembly GCF_035329545.1. NCBI lineage: Bacteria > Bacillati > Actinomycetota > Acidimicrobiia > Acidimicrobiales > Microthrixaceae > Candidatus Neomicrothrix > Candidatus Neomicrothrix sp. The sequence continues at coordinate 184,026 of NZ_DAOLGP010000002.1, read as the reverse complement.
CCACCTGGGCCCCCACCCAGGTCTTGCCCACCTCGGTGGCGGTGCCGACGCAGGCGACGAGCAGGTTCGGCCGAACCGCACCGTCGATGCTGGGCTCGCTCATCCCAGGCCCAGCCGGGCGAGCGAGGCCAGCAGCCCATCGACGTCCTCGTCGCTGTGAGCGGCGGAGAACGTGATGCGCAGGCGGCTGGTGCCGGGCGCCACGGTTGGCGGCCGGATGGCCGGCACCCAGTAGCCGAGCTTGAGGAGCGCCTCGGAGGCCGCCACCGCCCATCGCTCGTCGCCGATGATGATCGGCACGATCGGGCTGGGGTGATCGGGGGCCAGCCGGTCGGTGTGGGCCCGGAGCCGCGCCACCAGATCCTCGCCTTTCGGTGAGCCCACGACGTCGAGCGCGGCGAGGGCGGCGGCGGCGTCACCGGGGGAGAGCCCGGTCGAGAAGATGAATGGCCGGGCGGCGTTGACCAGCAGGTCGATGACCGACCGGGAGGCGGCGACGAAGCCCCCCAAGGCACCGAGGGTCTTCGACAGCGTGCCCACCCGGACCACCGGAGGACCGTCCGACCCCGTGGTGTCGGGGAGATGAGGGCCCCATACCGAGTGGGCCTCGTCCACCACCAGAGCAGCGTCGTGCCGGGCGCAGCGCTCGAGCGCCTCTGCCAGATCGACGGCGTCGCCATCCATCGAGAACACCGCATCGGTGACCAGCACCGACCGGCCCGGCCATTCGGAGATCAGCCGGGACGCCTCAGCGAGGTCGAGGTGGGGATAGATCGCCACGTCGGCGCTGGCCAGCCGTGCGCCATCGATGATCGAGGCGTGGTTGAGCTCGTCGGAGACGATCCGGGCGCCGGGGCCACCGAGCACGCTGAGCACTCCCAGGTTGGCGGCGAAGCCGGTCGGGAACACCAGCGCCGCCTCGGTGCCCTTCCAACGGGCAAGCCGGGCCTCGAGCTGGTCGTGAACCGGCCGTGTGCCGCAGACCAGCCGGGACGCACCCGCCCCCGTGCCCCAGCGGCGGGTGGCCGTCACCGCCGCCTCGATCACCGCCGGGTGGGCGCTCAGACCGAGATAGTCGTTGGAGGCAAACGTGACGATCGGGGCGGCGGCCGAATCGAGGGTCCCGCGGGGGCCGAGCGCGTCGTAGGTGCGCGTCGTCCGCCACCGTCCAGCTGCGCGGATCGACTCGGTTCGCTCCGCCAGGTGATCGGCCCAGGCGCTGCGGTCGGGGTGTCCCTCGGGTCTCGGGGCGCCGCTGCTCGGGCGTGCACCCGATCCCCGGGCGCAGTCAGCCGTTGAGGCACCGGGTATCTCGTGTTCCCGCGGGGATCGGCTCACCGGCGCGACGGTAGCGGGCTGACCGCCCCGGAGCGGCGGCGACCGTCGGGACAGGGCTCAGCGGGTCAGGATGACCGAGGATCCGTGGCCGAACAGGCCTTGGTTGGCGGTGATGCCCACCTTGGCGTCCTCGACCTGACGGCCCTCCGCCTCGCCGCGCAGCTGCCAGGTGAGCTCGCAGGCCTGAGCGATCGCCTGTGCGGGCACGGCCTCGCCGAAGCAGGCCAGGCCGCCCGACGGGTTGACCGGCAGGCGTCCGCCCAGGGTGGTTGCGCCCTCTCGGATCATCCCTTCGGCCTCGCCGGGCTCGCAGAAGCCCAGGTCCTCGTACCAGTCGAGCTCCAAGGCGGCGGACAGGTCGTACACCTCGGCGACGTCGACGTCCTCGGGACCGAGGCCCGCCTCCTCGTAGGCGGAGTGCCCGATGCTCTGCTTGAAGGTGCGTTCCGGCAGGGGATAGCCCACCGTCGAGTCGGTGGCGAAGTGCGGCATCTCGATGACCGTGTTGGGGTAGGTCGGCGTCGTCGTCGACACCGCCGCCACCCTCACCGGGCGGTCAAGACCACGCTTCTTGGCGTACTCCATCGAGGTGAGCACCATCGCCGCGCCGCCGTCAGAGGTGGCGCAGATGTGCAGCAGGTGCAAGGGATCGGCGACCACCGGCGAGGCGGCGACGTCCTCAGCCGTGAACGCTTTGCGGTAGCGGGCGTACGGGTTGTTGAGGCCGTGCTTGGCGTTCTTGAGCTTCACCGCGGTGAAGTCGTCGACGGTCGCCCCGAAGAGGTCGATGCGGCGCCGGGCGTACATGCCGAAGTAGGTGGGGTTGGTTGCCCCGAGCAGGCGAAAGCGCAGCCAGTCCGGATCGGTGGTGCGCTCGCCGCCCTGCGGGGCCAGGAAACCCTTGGGGGTGGTGTCGGCACCGACAACCAACGCAACGTCGCAGCGTCCCGACAGGATGCGGGCTCGAGCGGCCTCGATCGCCATGGCGCCGGAGGCACACGCCCCGTAGTTCGACGTCACCGGCACGCCGGTCCACCCGAGTGCCTGGGCGAACGTCGCTCCTGCGACGTAGCCGGGATAGCCGTTGCGCATCGTGTCGGCGCCGGACACGAAGCCGACGTCCTCCCACGGGATACCGGCGTCGCTCAGCGCAGCAAGAGCGGCATGGACGCCGTAGGTCACGAAGTTGTGACCCCACTTGCCCCACGGGTGCATGCCGACGCCGGCGACGGCGACCTCGTTGGTGCTGCTCATTGCGTTGCCTCCTCGGCCGGGCCCGATGCCGTTGCGTTGCTCGATGCTGTGGTGTTGGCGGCAGGGCGCCACTTCCACACCACCCGCTCGCCGTCATCGTCGACGAAGAGCGTGTCGATGACGAGCTCCATTTCCATTCCCACCTTCAAATCGGCCATGCCGACGTCGCTCGGCACCTGGCCGAGTACGACCAGCCCCTCCTCGGCCAGTTCGACCGCAGCGATGGCAAACGGCTCGAAACCGCCCGGTGGTTCGATGTACGGCGCCGGCGGCTGATAGCCGGCCGAGGTGTAGCTCCACAGCGTGCCTCGGGTGCTCAGCCGAACCGGCTCGGTGGCGCCGCCGGCGTGGCCCGGAGCCCGGGAGGTGTCGGTGGGCGGAAAGAAGTAGGTGCCCGAGCCGATGCAGCGCGAGCCGATCAACGCCGGCTCGGGATCGGTCTCGAACCAGCCCTCGATGGCAAGCTGCGCTGTCGGGTTGGTGGACTGCTGAGCGCTCATGGCGTTCTCCTGGGGTCCGGGGCGGGGCAGACGATCGAGGTGGGGTGCGGGCCCAAACCTGACGATGCGTCAGATCTTGAGACAAACCTTGTCAGATCCCGATCCACAGCGTCGAACGGGTCAGGTCGTCTGACCCCAATCCTGCACGCCAGGGTTCTTCTCCGGGCTGTTTTGGCGGGGGTCCTCCTCAACCGGGCCGATCACCGGGCTGGGCTTGTGGTGGGTCTTGCGCCGCATCCAAACGAATCCGATGCCGATGCCTATGAGCAGCCAAACCGTGCGGCTGAGGAGCAGCCAGGTTGTCGAACCGAGGATTCCCCGGCCCGGCTGGATCTGCACAACGATCACCGGGAAGTTGGCCGTCTCGGCCAGCTCCTGAAGCTTCTTCTGGGCTTCGACCGCCTCTTGGTCGCTGTCGTCGGTTGCAGGCTCCGTCGTCAGACGTTCGTCAAGGATCTGGGCGATCTCGGTGAGTTCGCTCCGGCGCTCGATGTCGTCGCGGCCCCTGATCTCCTGGTCGACCACGGTGCCCACGCCAGCCGTGTTGAGGTCGGCCAACGCAGCGTCGAACTGGGCGGCCGGGACACGAAACGTCATGACCGTCTCGGACCGCCGGGGAATGATCCCGAACGCCTTGCGGGGGAGGTCGGTGTTTTCTTTCTCGAGCTGACCTTGATGGCTTTGTTGAATGATGACGCGGACGTCGTCGTGCGCTTCGGCAACGTCCGACGTCTCGATGTTGAGCTTCGCGTTGTACTCGCCTTTCGGGCCGGGCCCGGGGTTCCAGTCGCGGGCCCCGAGGAACACGCCGGCGAGGAGCAGTGTCGCTGTGGCGACGATGATTGCGATGACGATTGCTTTGATTGGGGACTTCTTGGGTTGGGGGTTAGCGACCATGATCAGGCCGGAAGGGACGGGGGAGGGCCCGCTGTGGCACCGGCCTAGCTGCAATCTTCGTGATCAACTTGGGCCTCCTCGAGGAACGCTGGCCGTTCGCCGCCCCCGTGCACCGTGAGGGTCGACCCGGTGACGTAGGACGCTAGCGGGGACGCCAGGAAGACGCAGGCGTTGGCCAGATCGGTCGGAGTGCCCATGCGACCGAGCGGCACGGTGGCGGCCACCGCCGCGACGCCCTCCTCGTCGCCGTAGTGCAGGTGCGCCTGCTCGGTCTCGATCAGGCCGGCGACGACGGCGTTGAGCCGCACTTTGGGGGCCCACTCCACAGCGAGGGACTGGGTGAGTCCGATCAATCCGGCCTTGGCCGCGCCGTAGGCGGCGGTTCCCGGCGACGGCCGAACGCCTGAGACCGAGGCGATGTTAATGATCGACCCACCGGTGTCCTGGGTACGCATCACCCGATTGGCCCGCTGGGCGACGTGGAGCGGGGCGGTCAGGTTGAGTGCGATGATCGCCTCGTGGAACCTGGGGCTCACCTCGGCGGCATCGACGTGCGGGGCGCCCCCGGCATTGTTGACGACCACGTCCAGGCGTCCCTCGGTGGCCTCGATGTCGGAGATCAAGGCGTCGACAGCGGTGGCATCGCGGACGTCGGCGGCGACGAAGCGGGCCTCCCGCCCCCCGGAGGAGGGAAGCTCGTCCGGCTCGTTGCGCCCGCAGATCACCACGTCGGCACCGTGGCCGAGGAAGGCCTCGCTGATGCCCCGCCCGATGCCACGCGAGCCGCCGGTGACCAGGACGACCGATCCGGAGAAGTCCAACGGGTCGGCTGCATCGCCAACCGGGGTGGGGCGGGGGTTGGGGGCGTTCGTCATGGGGGATCCTCTCCTCAGATCGAATTCGACTGCGGGCTGGACTACGTTGCCACAAGAATCTGACGCGTCGTCAGATGTGTGGGAACGGGTCGTCCCGGCGCAGGGAGCGAGCCGCGATCGCAGGCTCGAGCCGGGTGACCATGGCTCCGAGCACTCACAGCGTGGAGGCGAACACCATGGGCTTTGAAGTTACGACCACCAACGGGATCCGCCACCTGGTGATGGACAACCCTCCGGTCAACGCCCTGATGGTCGCCGGCTGGTTCGAGCTGGCCGAACTGCTCACCGAGGCCGGGCGTGACCCGGAGGTGGCGGTGGTCATCCTCTCGGCGGCAGGCAAGGGCTTCAACGCCGGTGTCGACATCAAGGAGATGCAGAACACCGAGGGCTTCGACGCCCTGATCGGCGCCAACCGTGGCTGTGCTGCGGCCTTCGGCGCCATCTATGACTGCGAAGTGCCGGTGATCTGTGCCGTGCACGACTTCGTGCTCGGCGGCGGCATCGGCCTGATCGGCAACGCCGACGTCATCGTCGCCGCCGAGGGCACGACCATTGGGCTGCCGGAGGTGAAGCAGGGCGCGCTCGGCGCCGCCACCCACCTGTCCCGGCTGGTGCCCCCGCACCGCATGCGTCAGATGGTCTATACCGCCGAGCCGATCGACGTTTCGATGTTGCACGAGTGGGGGTCGGTGGCCGAGGTGGTGCCACGCGACGAGCTGTTGGCCACCGCCGAGCGCATCGCCGAGCAGATCGCCCGCCACAGCAACCTGGTGATCCGGGCGGCCAAGGAGTCGCTGAACGCCATCGATCCGGTCGACGTGCGCCGCAGCTACCGCATGGAGCAGGGCTTCACGTTCGAGCTCAACCTGTCCGGCGTGTCCGACGAGGCCCGCGACGCCTTCGTCGAGAAACGCGATCCGACCTACAAGCGCTGACCCCACCGGCGAGCGCAAGGCACCACCAGTTCTTCAGATGTTGAACACGCAGTTCGGCATCACTCAGGTCTCAACAAGGAGGGCCCACGTGGCCAACAAAGTCACCACAGCGGCCGAGGCGACCTCGCACATCACCTCGGGAATGACGATCGGCATCGGCGGCTGGGGGGCCAGGCGCAAGCCGTTGGCGCTCATCGCCGAACTTGTCGCCCGCGACGACCTGACCGACCTCACCGTCGTCGCCTACGGCGGCCCCGAGGTGGGCATCCTGTGCCGCGCCGGCAAGGTGGCCAAGGTGATCTCCGGGTTCGTCACCCTCGACACGATCCCGCTCGAGCCCCACTACCGCATCGCCCGCCAGACCGGGTCGATCGAGGCGGCCGAGTGGGACGAGGGCATGATCCTGCTCGGGCTGAACGCCGCCGGCTGGAACCTCCCGTTCCTGCCCACCCGCGGTGGCCTGGGCTCCGACGTACCCCGGGTGATGCCGGACCTGAAGATGGTCACCAGCCCCTACCCCGGGCGCAACGGCGGTGAGCCCGAGGAGCTGCTCGCCGTGCCGGCGCTGCACCTGGACGCCGCCCTGATTCACGCCCAGCGCGCCGACGCCCAGGGCAACGCCCAGTTGCTCGGCGAGGACCCGTTCTTCGATGACCTGTTTGTGCGGGCAGCCGACCGGGCGATCGTCAGCTGCGAACGCCTGGTCGACACGGCCGAGTTTCTCGACGAGGGGCCGGTGCAGACCCTGCTGGTCAGCCGGTTGAACACCGACGCCGTCGTCGAGGCCCCCGGTGGCGCCGGCTTTACCCAGTGCCTGCCCGACTACGAACGCGACGAGGATGCCCAGCGGGCCTACGTCGCCACCGCCAAGAGCGACGAGGCGTGGGACGAGTGGCTCGCCGCGTTCATCGCCAACCCCAGCCGTCAGATCAGCCAGGAGGCCACCCGATGAGCAACCAAGATGTCACCCGCGCCGACTACTGCGCCGTCGCCATCGCCGAGGCGTTCCGGGGCGACGGCGAGATCCTCTGCAACCCGATCGGCAACGTGCCGCTGATCGGCGGCCGCCTGGCGCGGGCCTCCTTCGAGCCCGACCTGGCGATCACCGACGGGCTCGCCACCCTGACCGCCAACACGCCCGCGGTCGGACGGCCCGACCCCGACCGCGTCGTCGAGCACTGGAACCCTTACCGGCGCATGTTCGAGCTGCTCTGGAACGGCCAACGCCACGTGATGATGGGCGCCAGCCAGGTCGACCGCTACGGCAACCAGAACCTGGCCGCCATCGGCGACTGGCACAAGCCCAAGGCCCAGCTGCTGGGCTTCCGCGGGGCGCCGGGCAACACGATCAGTCACGCCACCAGCTACTTCGTGGGCAATCACTCGCCCAAGTCGCTGGTCGAGGCCGTCGACGTCGTCTCGGGTGTGGGCTACGACCGGGCCGCCGAGCTGGGCCCGGAGACCTCACGGTTCCACGAGATTCGCCGGGTGGTCACCAACCTGTGCGTCATCGACTTTGAGGCCACCGACGCCAACGGCGTGCACTGCGCCCGGCTGCGCTCGGTTCACCCCTGGTCGAGCGTCGATGACGTGGTTGCCGCCACCGGCTTCGAGCTGGCCCTACCCGACGACGTCCCCGAGTCCCGTGCTCCGACCGCGGATGAGGTGGCGCTGCTGCGCAACCAGATCGATCCCGATGGTCTCGCCGGACGGGAAGTCCCGAATGAGTGAGGGGCCAAACACCACGCACGCTGCCCTCACCACACGGTTCAGCAAGCTGGTGGGCGTGCGTCTGCCGGTGGTGCAGACCGGCATGGGCTGGGTCTCGGGTGCGACGCTGACAGCGGCGACCGCCAACGCCGGCGGTCTCGGCATCCTCGCCTCGGCGACGATGACCTTCGACGAGCTCGACGACGCCATCACCCGCGTTGCGGCCGCCACAGACGCCCCGTTCGGCGTCAACCTGTTGCCCGCCCAGGCCGATCTGGACAGGGGGCTGGGCCTGATGGAGGAGCGGGGCGTGGCGGTTGCGTCTTTTGCCGGGCCCCCGTCGGCCAAGGTGGTCACCCGCCTCAACGATGCCGGCATCCACACGATGGTCACCGTCGGCGCACGCCGACACGCCGAGAAAATGGCCGGCCTCGGGGTCGCCTGCATCATCGCCCAGGGCGGCGAGGGCGGCGGCCACACTGGAGCAGTGCCTACCAGCCTTCTGGTGCCCGACGTGGCCGACGCGGTCGGTGCAGGCACGACGGCCGGCCCGACCGGCGACGGCGTCATCGTGCTCGGCGCCGGCGGCTATCGGGACGGGCGCGGCCTGGTGGCAGCGCTGGCCCAGGGGGCCGACGGCATCGCCATGGGCACCCGCTTTCTGCTCACCGCCGAGTCGGGCGTGCCCGACGAGATCAAGGCGATCTACCTCAAGACCCCGGTGACCGGCACGGTGCGCACCACCGCCATCGACGGGGCGCCCCAGCGGGTGATCGCCACCGACGTCATCGCGGCGCTCGAGTCGGGCATCGCCCCGGTGCGGGTGGCCAACGCGCTGCGCAACGCGCTGAAGTTCCGGGCGCTGACCGGCACCTCGATGAAGGACCTCATCACGACCGGGCTGGCGATGCGCAAGAACCAGGACCTCACCTGGGCCCAGCTGGCGATGGCGGCCAACGCGCCGATGCTGACCAAGGCGGCGATGGTCGACGGCCAGGCCGAGGTGGGAATCCTGCCCACCGGTCAGGTGGTCGGCGTGATCGACTCGCTGCCGAGGGTCGCCGAGGTGCTTGGCGACATCGTCACCGAGGCCGAGGCCACCCTGGAGCGCCTCGCCGGCTGAGCAGTGCCAAACTGCCAACCCGCAGTCCGAAAAGGTCAGGTAGGGTTTTCCATGGGCCGTCACACTTCGACTGACCTCAATGAAGAGGACTTTGCGCTGGGAGAGGCCGACAGATTGGCTCGGCAGCTGGCAGAGGCATTCAACAAGGATTACGAACGCGTCGATCTGGCCCCAGAAGTCTCGGTCCATCGGACGATCGGGGGAGATGACCAGCCTCTGTATGTGTTTCAGCTCAATGTCGACCTAGCGGACGACCTTCCGTCGGAGGAGTACCCGATGGATGAGCTGCAGGTCTTGGCGTCTGCGCTTCGAGCGAAGGTCGCCGGTACCGACATGGACCGTTGGCGGTGGTTGGTATCCCTTGGTACGAAAGCCGGTGCTGGCCGTCAATGATCCGCCCCGACGATCTGTTGGACCACGCCCGGGCGTTGCTTCCGTCGCGACGCGGGCGTCCAAAGGAAGTTGACTTGCGGCGGGGCACGAGCGCTGCCTACTACGCCGTCTTTCAACATCTCACTGACGAAGCTGCTCGGCACCTTATTGGTTCGGCACCCCAGCTCGACCAGAACAAAATCCGTCGCACTTGGTCGCACGGAGAACTGGCGGCGGCAGCTGACATGATCGACGAGCGCTCCAACGTTCTTAAGCGAGACCCGCACGCAGAACTCCCAAAGCCCGCTCAGGCATGGGGGCCCCTCGTAGACATGGCTGCAAAGGATGTGGCGCTGGTCGAGGCGCTCAGACTGTTCAGCGAACTTCAGGGGCGACGACATCTGGCTGACTACGACCATGATGCGTCCTTCGACAAGCTGACGTTGTTGTCTGCGCTCCGGGACGCGACCCGGTCGCGGGAGCTGCTCGCAGCTCCATCCGCAGCCAGCCGAGAAGCGCTCTTCACCCTCATAACGGTCCGTCGTTCCGATTTCAGGGAGCGCTGACGGTGCTGAAAATAGCTCAGAAGAGGATGCCTACACGATGATGCTGCCGGAGCGCAGGGGACCAGTGCTGAAGGTGCGGGAGCTGACCGATCCCGCCAAGGTGGGCATGGACGCCGAACGTCTGGCGCGCATCGACGACCACTTCCGCGCCTATGTCGACGATGGCCGCCTGCCCGGTTGGACCATCGCGGTCACCCGGCGTGGCCAGCTGGTACACCGAACCAACTACGGCGCCGCCGACCCCGCCGATGGGCGACAGGTCACCGACGACACCGTCTTTCGCATCTACTCGATGACCAAGCCGATCACGTCGGTGGCGGCGATGATGCTCTACGAGGAGGGTCGCTTCGAGCTGACCGACCCCCTTGAGGCCTACCTGCCCGAGTTTGCCGACACCCGCGTGTGGCGGGGTGGTTCCAGCACGGCGCCGGTCACCGAGCCGATCACCGAGCCGCTGCGGATCTGGCACCTGCTCACCCACACCTCGGGCCTCACCTACGGCTTTCAGCGCAGCCACCCGACCGATGCCCTGTATCGGGACGCCGGCTACGAGTTGGGTGCCCCCGCCGGGGTCACCCTGGCCGACGCAGTGAAGACCTGGGCGGGGTTGCCGCTGGCGTTTCAGCCGGGGACCGCCTGGTGCTACTCGGTGTCCACCGACGTGCTCGGCCGCCTGGTCGAGGTGCTCAGCGGGCAGAGCCTGGACGTCTTCCTGGCAGAACGAATCCTGGGGCCGCTCGGCATGGTCGACACTGCCTTCGGCCTGGCCGAGGACCAGCGCAGCCGGCTGGCGGCGCTGCACGTGCCCGACCCGGCCTCCAGGAAGGCGGTGCGCTTCGACGAGCTGGCGCCGGTCAGCCGCACCGTGCCGTCGTTCCTGTCGGGCGGCGGTGGCCTGGTGTCGACAGCGGACGACTACCTGCGCTTCTGCGACTTCCTGCTGCGCCAGGGTGAGCGCAACGGGGTGCGTCTGCTCAGCCCCCGCACCGTCGACTACATGACCCGCAACCACCTGCCAGGCGGGTCCGACCTGGCCGGGTACGCCCGGTCGATGTTCGCCGAGACCGCCTACGCCGGGGTCGGTTTTGGGCTGGGGTTCTCCGTCGTCGTGGACCCGGCGGCCAACAAGGTGCTCACCTCGCCGGGAACGTTCTCCTGGGGAGGGGCCGCCTCGACCGGTTTCTACGTTGATCCGGTCGAGGAGGTCACAGCGCTGTTCATGACCCAGCTGCTGCCGTCGAGTACGTGGCCGCTGCGCAGCCAGCTCACCCAGCTGGTCAGCCAGGCGATCCTCGCCTGAGCTGATCGGCCGCCCGGGACGACTTGCGAACTCCGGGGATCAACCGAAGCGCCACCATCAGCGCCTCGGACAACTCGCTGACGTCGGCGCCGATCGTCTGCACCTTGCCGTCGACCACCTCCACCAGGCGCAACACATCGGGAAGGACCCGGTCCAGCGACTGTTGGAGCGGTTCGATGCGGCCATCGATGGCATCGACGACCGCGACTGCGCCGTCGATGTTGGCGCCGATCTGCTCGGCCACCCGCTCGATCTGCGGGACCGCACGGTTGACGACGGCGGTGGTCGTGTCGATCTGGGCCTGCAACTCGTGGATGGTGGCCGGCAGCACGGAGACGGTCTCACGCAGCGACCGGAGGGTGCTGGGAACCATGATCACCTCGGTGGCCAGGTCCACCGGCCATCGAACGAGCTGCTCCGTCAACGATCTCCCCATGTGGCAACCATATCCAGGGGCCTGTCGGCACCTCCTGGGCGGAGCCCCGGACCGGGAGGCGCCAGCGTCATGTCATCTGCCCGACGATGTGGTGTCGGCTGCGTGCCCGGCGCCGCGGCGCCGACGGACCAGGCGAACGACCAACCACACGAGCAGCCCGATGGCCAGGAACGGGGCGATGGCGGCCACGGCGACGACGATGGCGTTCACGACGGCGGTGAAGGCCTGCCAGCCGCTGGTCAGCCCGTCGATGAAGCCGACGCTGTCGTCCTCGTCGATCACCGGGTCGAGGCGCTTACCGGGCTCGGTGATCGTCAGCGTCACCGTCGACTCGGCCACCTGGGCCTCGATCGTGCGCAGCTGCCCCTGGATGCCCTCCAGTTCGGTCTCCCGGCGCAGCAGCTCGCTTTCGAGCATGCCGATCTGGCCGGCATCCGATGCGTCGGCGAGGAAGCCCTGAAGCCGGGTGATCGAGGCCTTGAGCGTGGTGATTCGCCCCTCCAGGTCGGTCACCGTGCCGGTGACGTCGTCGGTCGACACGCTGCGGTTCTTCACCTTGCCCAGCTCGGACAGCTGCTCCATGGCCGCATCGAAGTTCTTCGGTGGGATCGCCAGCGTGAGCACCACCGACGAGTTGCCCGAAAAGCTGGTCTGCTCCTGGGCGACCCGGCCACCCAGGGCGCCGACGAGGGAGCGGGCCTTGGCCGCCGCCGTGTCCGGTTCTTTGGCGGTGAGGTCGAGGGTGGCGGTGCGCACCAGATCGCGGTCCACCCCGGTGACCTGCGGGGTCTCGGTCGGTCCGATGGGGATGCCGGGCGTCACCTCGTCGGTGGTCACCTCCGCAGCTGCGCCCGACTGGTCAGCGTTGGGGACGCCGGCAGCCGGCTGCGCCCCCTTTGTCGAGACCCCGCCGTCGGGCTCTGCCCTTGCCACCTCGGGGTCGGGTAGTGCCGCACCGGTTGCTCCCGAGGTCGAGGCGTCGCCCGCCCCGGTGCCCTGCAGCGCCGTGCCCAGTCCGGCCAGGGCGGCGAGCGCCACGATCACAGCCAACGCCGCCAACCAGCGGTGCCGGCCGAAGAGGCCGCCGAGGCGCCGGAGTCGGGTGCTCGACGGCGGGGCGCCGGACCGGTCGCCGGGCCCCGCCGAAGGTGGCCCGTCGGTCCGGTCAGCCGCAGCATCGACGTCCCCGCTCCGTTCGGACCGCCGGTGTCCTTCGTCGTCGGTGGGCGCCGTTGCGTCGTGTGGCGGACGGGTGGGGGTGATCATCGTGCTCATCGGCGCTCCTCAGGTCATGGTGTAGCCGTGGGTGTGGAGATGAGACGTTCCGAGCTGCCCCGCGAGTTCCCGAATGCTCAGGATTGTTTCGGTTCCTGCGCCGGAGGGCGGCAGGGCGTCGCTTCTCGCAGGCCGGATATCGGCTGCCCTGATCGGACTGGTACCTTCATCCATCCCGACCCGCCGGAGGACCGATGGAACTGCTCGACAGCCCCAGCGAGGCTGCATTTCGCGTCGAGGTGCGCGGCTGGCTCGCCGACCACGTGCCCGCCGAGCCGCTGCCCTCCGGCGACACCGCCGAGGGCTTTGCCGCCCATCTCGATTGGGAACGCACGCTGTTCGACGCTCGCTATGCCGTCGTGTCGTGGCCCGAGGCCTACGGGGGCCGGGAGGCCACCCTGTGGGAGTGGCTGATCTTCGAGGAGGAGTACTACCGGGCCGGGGCACCCCAGCGGGTGACCCAGAACGGCATCTTCCTGTTGGCGCCCACCATTTTTGAGTACGGCACCCAGGAACAACAGGATCGGTTCCTCCCCCGCATGGCGTCGGCCGACGACCTGTGGTGCCAGGGCTGGTCCGAACCCAACGCCGGCAGCGACCTGGCGGCGATCACCTCGAAGGCGGTGCGCGACGAGGCAGCTGGCGGCTGGCGGTTGACCGGCCAGAAAACCTGGACCACCCGGGGGGCGTTCTGTACCCACTTGTTCGGGCTGTTCCGCCCCGCCCCCGACCAGCAGCGCCATCGTGGCCTCACTTCCTTCATGGGGCCTCTGGCGGCGGGGGGCACCCCCGGGCGCGGCTTCACCCGCCTCGACGGCGATGAGGGCTTTGCCGAGGTGTTCTTCGAGGACGCGTTCGTCTCCGACGAGTGGGTGCTGGGGGAGGTGGACGCCGGCTGGTCGGTGGCCATGTCGACCACCTCGTCCGAGCGGGGGCTCACCTTGCGGTCGCCGGGACGGTTCATGGCGACCGCCGAGCGGCTGGTCGCCCGGGCGAGGGAGCACGAGGATCTCGATCCGGTGCTCGCCGACCGGGTCACCACGGCGTGGATGGCCGCCGAGGCCTACCAGCTCTACACCCTGGCCGACGTCACCGACGTGACCGAGGGCCGCCCGCCGGGCGCCCGTTCCAGCCTCAACAAGCTGTGGTGGTCCGAGCTCGACGTCGAGCTGCACCGGGTGGGCCTCGAGCTGGCCGGTGCGGAGGCCGAACTCGACGAGGGCTCGCCGGGTGCCGTCGACGACGGCCGTTGGATGAAGGGCTGGCAGTTTGCGCTGTCCGGGCCGATCTACGCCGGCACCAACGAGATCCAACGCAACATCGTCGCCGAGCGCGTGCTCGGCCTGCCCCGCAAGTGAGCGCCGGGGTGATCGACGCAGCGGCCACATCAGCACTGAGCAACAACAGGGAGCTTCGCCATGCGGTTCGCATTTGAGGACGAGCAACTGGAACTGGCCGACGCGGTTCGGGACCTGCTGATCCGTGAGGTGCCGGCCAGTCGGGTACGAGAGGCGTGGGACTCGGACGACGGTCGGCTGCACGACGTGTGGGCCAAGCTGGCCGACATGGGCGTGCTGGGGCTGATGGTTCCCGAGGCCCACGGCGGCTTTGGCCTGTCCGAGGAGGAGCTGGTGCTCGCCCTCACCGAGTGCGGCCGCGTGGCCCTGCCCGACCCGGTGTTGTCCTCCGCCATGGTCGTGGCCCCAATGCTGGCCGAGGTGATCGGTCAGGAGCACCCGCCCGAGGGCGCGGTCGAGCTGGCCACCACGTGGCTGGAGCGGCTGCCCGGCGGCGCCACCGCCGTGCCGGCGTTCCCGGCCGCCAAAACGGTGGCCTTCGCCAACTCGGCCGACGTCATCATCGGGTACGCAGACGGCGAGCTTCACGTCGTCGACCCCTCGTCGGTGCGGCTGTCGCCGGAGCGGTCGGTCGACGGCGCCCGCAAGCTGTCGCGCGTCGAGTGGCAGACCCACCCCGACACGCTGTTGGCCGATGGCGACGCCGCCCGGGCGATGATCCGCAACGCCTGGAACCGGGCGGCGCTCGGCACCGCCGCTCAGCTGCTGGGCCTGGGCGAGACCATGCTGGACATGACGGTCGGCTATGTCTCCGAGCGCAAGCAGTTCGGCGTGCCGGTCGGGTCGTTTCAGGCGGTCAAGCACCACCTGGCCGACGCCCGCCTGCAGCTGTCGTTCGCGGCTCCGATGGTGCACCGTGCGGCGCACAGCCTGGCCAACGGCGATCCCGACGCGCATCGCCACGTGTCGATGGCCAAGGCGATGGCCTCGGAGGCTGTCATGTTCGTTGGCGAGCAAGCGCTGCAGTGCCATGGGGCGATCGGCTACACGACCGAGTACGACCTGCACCTGTACCTGAAGCGCAGTTGGGCCCTGGCTTCCCGCTTCGGTGATGCCCGCTGGCACCGCCGCCGGGTGGCGGCCGCCCTTGGCTTGGATCCGCTGACGTAGAGAGACCGTGCCGGCCCCCCCAGATCGCCGGTTGCCGGTCGTGAGGCCCCGTGCGCTGGTAGCCCGACGGTCCTACTCGGGGTAGCATCGTGGTATGAAGCTCAGCGTCAGTCTGCCCGAGGGCGATGTCGAGTACCTCGACGCCTACGCGGAAAAGCAGCGGCTGGGCTCCCGGTCCGCAGCGATTCAGAAGGCGGTGCGGTTGCTCCGCGCCTCAGAGCTCGGCGCTGCGTATGACGAGGCGTGGAGCGAGTGGGTGGACGGTGAGGATGACCATCTCTGGGACGTAGCGACCGCCGATGGGCTTGCCTGATGCGTCGCGGTGAGATCCGGTGGGTGGATCTCGATCCCAGTCGAGGCGCCGAGTCGGACAAGCGTCGGCCGGTCGTGATCGTCAGCAACGACGGTGCGAACATGACTGCGACCAGGCTGGGGCGCGGAGTGGTCACGGTCGTTCCGGTGACCTCCAACACCGAACGGGTCTACCCGTTCCAGGTGCTGATCACCGCCGGCGAAACCGGTCTCACCCGAGACTCCAAGGCGCAGGCGGAACAGGTCCGATCGATCGCAGTCGAGCGCCTCGGGGGGCGAATCGGAGCGCTCTCCGGCGTTCAGCTGGCTGAGCTCGACGAGGCGCTGCGACTCCATCTGGCCCTCTGACCACTCCTGTCTGTCAGTGGAAGAGACCCGACTCCGTGCCCCATTTTGGCAAGGCCTCCCCAACTCGGGAGCCCACACGACCGCCAGGCCGCGCTCTGGGCTCCCCACTTCGGCAAGAACCCCTGAATGTCAGGAGAGAAGACCCGGCCGGGCCTACACGTCGTGAACCGCGAGTCGGCGCCCGAGCGCGTCGGCAACCTGTTCGATGTGGCCCCTGTTGGACGTCACGACGGCGTCGTCGCGACGCATGGCACCTTCAGCGACGGCGACATCGACGATGTCGGGGAGACCGCTCCGGGCGATCAACGTGCCGATTTGTCGAGCCTGGACTTCCAGCATGTTCTCCACCTGGCAGCCCTTTAACAGCCTGGTCAGGTGATGCTGCGGGCCCCCACGCCAGGCTTCGGCCAGCACGCCGACCGGAACTGTTGGCACCAACCCTCGGCTGAGCGAGGCCCGGTGGAGTGCCCACATCAGCCGATCGTCGCGTTCAGCTGCGATCAATGCGCCGGTGTCATAGGTCAGCCCGTTGGCCATCACGCGGTCTTTGCAGCCGGGTCGCCGAGGAGATGGTCGAGGAGGGCCTCTCCGGCGGAGCGTTCGGCTGTGGTGAGCTGACCCGCTTCGGCCTCCCACTCGGCGACACCCTGGTGCCCCTCGCGCAGGAGCAGCGCGCGCTCGGCGGCTGCGGAGAGCCAAGCGGAAAAGGACATCCCGTCGGTTCTGGCGGCCCGTTCGACCCGGGCCGCCACGGAATCGTCCAAGGACACGGATCGTTTCGTCACGGCCATATGGCGATGGTAATACTACCGGTAGTACCGGTCAATGGGTCGGTGAGGCCCGGGTAGGGGGGCCGGGTAGCAGAGGGGGAGGGCCGGGTACGGTCTGGGCCATGACCGCCGAGACCGCCGCCATCCACGCCACCGTCGAGAACTACATCGCACACTTCTCCAACAACGACCGGGCGGGCTACCTGTCGCTGTTCGCCGAGGATGCCTGGGTGGAAGACCCGGTGGGTTCGCCCAAGCACGAGGGGCTCGAGGCCATCGGTGCGTTCTGGGACGGCTCCCGCGAGCTGGCCCCCGAGATCGAGCTTCGGCTGACCAAGGCCAACGTGTGCGGCGGCGAGGCGGCGTTCTTCATGGAGATCCGGCCGATGCTGGGCGATCAGGCGATGACGATGACGGCGATCGACGTGATGACGTTTGACGACGACGCCAAGATCACCACCCTGAGGGCCTACTTCGACATGGCCGAGATGCGCCCCGCCGACGACTGAAGCGGGTCGCTCGCCCGAGCCCCGTCGGTTGGTTCGGAGAGCGCCGGCCTCAGATCGACTGCCGGTAGCCGAAGAACTCGTGGTCCTCGTTGTAGCCGCCCTCGCCGCCGGCGATCGCCTCGAAGTCGGCGACGAACTCGATCGCCCTGATCCACTTCACCTGTTTGAAGCCGATCTGAATCTCGTTGCGCAGCCGCAACGGCGCGCCGTGTCCGTAGGGCAGCGGCTCGTCGTTCATGTCGTAGGCGACCATCGCCAGCTCCGAGTGCATCTGCTCGATCGGGTGGGCGTCGTAGTAGGTGCCGCCGTCCGCCCCCTCGCCGAAGGAGTAGAACACCACCCACCGCGCCTCCGGGCCGGGCCGGACCAGTTCAAGGATCGTTTCCATGGAGACCCCGCCCCACTTGGCAACGCCCGACCACCCCTGAATGCAGAAGTGCTGGGTGATCTGCTCGTGGTGGGGAAGGGCCCGCAGGTCGGCCAAGGAGAGCTCGACCGGGTTGTCGACCAGTCCGGCGATCTCCAAGCGGTAGTCGGAAAAGTCCCCCTTGCGCAGCGCGTTGTACTGCTCCGACGTATCGGGGTATTGCCCGTTGTGCCAGAAGTAGGGGGAGATGTCGCCCTCGGAGTATTCGCCGGGCCTTGTGTCGACGTGCTCGAACAGGCGCTGCACCGGGCCGATCAGCGCGTAGCCCACGCGCTGAACCGTCCGTGGGTGGCGCAGCGTGAACGGCGTCGCCGCCGCCCAGGCGACGATGACCAGCACCATCGTGGCGGCGAAGACGCCGAAGCCCAGCCAGCTGCTCGAATCGCTGCCGCCGTAGATGTGGTTGAGGTTCTTCAGCAGCCCCGTGGTGAACACGAGCGTCACGTGGATCACGATGAAGAACAGGAACCAGCACAGCACCAGAAAGTGCATCGAGCGCGCCGCCTGGATGCTGAGGACCTTGCTCACCCGACGGAATCGGGTGGACAGCGCCGGTGACATGCCCAGGCCCGTGACCAGCGCCAGCGGCGCAGCGATGAAGATCGTGATGAAGTAGGCGGTCATCTGGAGGCCGTTGTAGGCGACCCATCCGTGTTCGGTGGGCCAGTCGAGCGACAGGTACTGAAGCAGCGCCGACGCCGAGTTCGGAATGATGTCCCAGGTGGTGGGCACTACCCGGCGCCATTGCCAGGTCGTGAACAACAACACGTAGAAGATCGCACCGTTGAGAAGCCATACGACGTCGGTTCCCAGGTGCCACCACCGTGCGAGCCCGATCGTGTGCCGCAACCCGGGCAGACCCACCTGCCTCGGAAGACCAACCGAATCCTCCTTGGCGGTCCACAGCGGCACGTTCGGCACCTCCTTTTGGACCCGGAACCACTCCTTGCCCGGCGTGGAGTGACGCGTCCAGTACAGACGGGGATGGTCGGCGAGGATCTGGGCGCCGGAGCGAATGATGAAGATCATCAGGAACATGTTGAGGAAGTGCTGGGCGCCAACCCACCACGGAAACCCCTGGTTCTCAAGTGCCTCGGGAGTGAGGGTCGTGCCCGGATTGCGGGCGATGAACCGCTCGACCGACGGGTTGTTTCGCAGGCCCTTGGCGACGGCCACCGCACTGATGAGCACGACGAAGCCAACCGGTATCAGCCAGAGCAGGTTGAACCACCGGCTGCGCCCGAAGCGCACGTGGGGTGCGGTGCCGTGTTGTTGGGGTATCGACCCGGCCCAGGTGGTGGGATCGATCGACTCCTCGCCGATGGTCAAGCTCGAATGAAGCTCGTCGGCCTGTGCCGCAACCGTTGCCTTGCCGGACGCGTGCCGTGCTGCCAAGCCGATCACCCCTGGGAACCATCGTCGGCCGATTAGTCCGAACGGTCAACCGATTCGTGTGCTGAGAGACGCGCACGGGGCCGCAGGAGATCCGGGCCCAGGAAACACGGCGTTGACACGGCCGTCGTCAAGCGTTGATCAGCCGGTCATCGAGCGTTGACGCTGCGGGAACAGGCCCGAAAACCGGCATCCATAGGTTCGCTTCCGTCACCCAAACGACGGCGCCCTGAGGAGGCCAACGTGTTACCCACCAGCTCCCCTACCATCCAACCCAGGCACCGACTACCGGGGATCGACCGCGGCACCTTGCTGTCGATCGTGTCCTCCCGCGGTCTGCGACGCATCACCGGCGCAGCCCTCTGCGGCGCGGCCCTCCTGGCGTTTGCATCCCCGGCCGGCGCCCAGGACATCACTGCCGGCGATGTTCAGACCAACCTCGACAACGTCTTCGTGCTGTTGAGCGCCGTGCTGGTGATCTTCATGCAGGCCGGGTTTGCCCTGGTCGAAGCCGGGCTGACGCAGGCCAAGAACGTGGCCAACATCATGATGAAGAACATGATGGACTTTTGCGCCGGTGCCCTGGCGTTCTACGTCGTCGGGTACGCCATCGCCTTCGGCGACGGCAACGCGTTGTTCGGCCACGCCGGGTTCTTTCTCGGTGACGGGGCGGCCACGATCGGCTCGCTGACGCTGCCGGTCGGGTTCATCTTCCAGGTGGCGTTCGCCGCCACGGCGGCGACGATCGTGTCGGGCGCCATGGCCGAGCGCACCAAGTTCAAGAGCTACTTCATCTACAGCATCGTCATCTCGGCGTTTATCTACCCGGTGGTGGTGCACTGGCTGTGGGGCGGCGGTTGGCTGAGCACGCTCGCCACGCCCTACCACGACTTTGCCGGATCGAGCATCGTGCACCTCACCGGCGGGGTGGCCGCCCTGATGGGCGCCAAGGCGCTCGGGCCACGTATCGGCCGCTACGGCGCCGACGGCAAGCCCCGGCTGCTGCCGCCCCACTCGATCCCCTTCGCCGTGATCGGCACCATGATCCTGCTCGTGGGTTGGTACGGCTTCAACCCGGGCTCCGAGCTGGCCGCCGATGCCGCCATCGGTGGGATTGCCCTCACCACCACCCTCGCCGGGGTGTGCGGTGCGCTGGCGGCAATGGCGGTTATCTGGATCCGCACCGGCGCACCCGACGTGGGCATGACCGCCAACGGGCTGCTGGCCGGGCTGGTCGGGATCACCGCGGGAACCGCTGCGGTGTCGCCGATCGGCGCCATCGTCATCGGCCTGATCGCCGGGGTGCTCGTCGTCGAGTCGGTGCTGTTCTTCGACCGGCGCAAGATCGACGATCCGGTCGGCGCCATCTCGGTGCACGGCGTGTGCGGCGCCTTCGGCACCCTGGCGGTCGGCCTGTTCGCCACCGAGGACACCGAGTTCTGGAAGCAGGGCCTGTTCTACGGCGGCGGCGTCAGCCAGCTGGTCAGCCAGTTGATCGGCGTGGTGGCCATCGCCGCCTTTGTGGCGCTGACCACCGGAGTGCTCTTCCGGGTGATCAGGGCAACCGTCGGCCTGCGTGTCACCGAGGAGGAGGAACTGTCCGGCCTCGACGTCAAAGAGCACGGCGCCCCGGGTTACGGCGCCGCCCGCTCGCCCCAGATGCTCACCGGAGCTGGCGTCACGGGGGCAACCGAGGGGTAGCAGGGGGTGAACTCGGGTCGGGACCCAACCCCGGACCGCCCCGATTCGGTCACGCCCGACACCGCGATGCAGCGCCGCATCGACGTGTCGGGCGTGACCGCGTTGGGGTATCGAGCGGTCCGGCCATTGGCCCGTGATCTGACGCAGCGTCAGACTGGAACCAGTAGCCGGGCACAGCGCCGGCCAAACCCTGGAGGACCCGATGGCCGAGGCCTACATCGTCGACGCAGTTCGCACCCCGGTGGGGCGACGGGGCGGGGGCCTCTCGGCGGTCCACCCCGCCGACCTGGGGGCGCACAGCCTCAAGGCGCTGATGGAACGCACCGGGGTGGACCCGGGCGCGGTCGAGGACGTGATCTTCGGGTGCGTCGACACGATCGGCGGGCAGTCCGGCGACATCGCCCGAACCGCCTGGTTGGCCGCGGGTCTGCCCGATCACGTGCCCGGTACGACAATCGACCGCCAGTGCGGCTCCTCCCAGCAGGCGGTGCACTTCGCCGCCCAGGCGGTGATGTCGGGCACGTCCGACCTGATCGTTGCCGGCGGCGTGCAACAGATGTCGACGATCCCCATCAGCTCGGCGATGCTCGTCGGTGAGCAGTTCGGCTACCCCGACCCATTCACCGGCTCGACCGGCTGGCAGGAGCGCTACGGGGACCAGGAAGTCAGCCAGTTCCGCTCGGCGCAGATGATCGCCGACAAATGGGAGTGCAGCCGCGACGAGATGGAAGCGTTCGCCGTCGAGAGCCACGAGCGGGCGATCCGGGCCCGGGACTCGGGCCGCTTCGACGCCGAGATCGCCCCACTGGGCGACGTTGCCCGGGATGAGGGCCCCCGTGAGCCCAACTGGGAGAAGATCCGCAGCCTCAAGCCGCTCGAGGAGGGCGGCACGATCACCGCTGCGGTCGCCAGCCAGATCTCCGACGCTTCCGCCGCGCTGCTGATCGCCTCCGACCGTGCGCTCGCCGAGCACCAACTGACGCCGCGGGCCCGCATCCATCACCTGTCGGTGCTGGCCGACGATCCGGTGTGGATGCTGACCGCTCCGATCCCGGCCACCCGCCATGCCCTGAAGAAGGCCGGCATGACGATGGACGACATTGACCTGGTCGAGATCAACGAGGCGTTCGCGTCGGTGGTGCTCGCCTGGATGAAGGAACTGGACGTTCTTCACGACAAGGTGAACGTCAACGGCGGGGCCATTGCGCTCGGGCATCCGCTCGGCGCCACAGGTGCCCGGCTGATGACCACGTTGCTCGGTGAACTCGAGCGCACCGGCGGCCGCTACGGCCTGCAGACGATGTGCGAGGGCGGTGGGCAGGCAAACGTGACCATCATCGAGCGTCTCGGGTGAGCAGGCCCGGAGGCTGAGGATGTTCATGGCCGCCGGCCCGCCGATGAGCGGATCCAGGCTCCATCCGACACACTGTGGGGTAGTTCCCCGACCGAAAGCGCGCTGAACCGACGTGAACCAGGACGCTTTTGACACCTTCTATGCCCTGCTCACCGTCGCCGGTCAGCTGGCGCTCGTCACGGTGGCCGTTCTGTGGCTGCTACGGGGCCGCACGCCGTGGTGGAACCAGGTGTCGGCGTCGCTCGCCCCGGTGGCCCTGTGGCTGGCCACGCTCGTCGCCGCGGTGGCGGTGGTGGGCAGCCTGCAGCTGTCGCTCGGCGCCGGGTACACCCCATGCACGCTGTGTTGGTACCAGCGCATCGCCATCTACCCGCTGGTGATCGTGTGCGGCGTGGCGGCGCTACGCCGTGATGTGGCGGTGCGATTCACGGTGTGGCCGCTCGCCGCCATCGGGGCGTCGATCTCCATTTGGCACTACGTCCACGAACGCCTGCCCGAGGCGGTCGGTGCCAGCTGCGACCCGGTTGCCCCCTGCACCGTGCTGTGGATCTGGAAGCTGCACTACATCTCGATCCCGATGATGGCCCTCACCACGATGGCCCTGATCGCAGTCCTGGTCGGCATCGCCCGTGCGGACGGCGAGCGGACCGAGGTTGCCCACACCTCGGCAGCCGGCACCGATGAAGTCTCGAAGAGTTCGACTCCCGAAAGGACCTCACCATGAGTAACCGTCCGAAACTCAACCGACGCGCCCCGGTTCCCGGGTACACCCAGTCGTCCGAATCGTCCGGCGGTTTCCCGGTGTGGGGCATCGTGGCGATCGTCGCCGTCGTGGTGGTGATCGCCGGGGCCATTGCCATCGGCTCCGCGAGCGGTGACGAAGAGACCGCCGACGGCAAGAGCAGCACGGAGGTGCTGTCCGATGCCTACGGCGACAAGCCGACGTCGGAGTTCCGAGCGGTGACCGTGACTGGCGAGGCGCTGCCTGAGCTGGCCGATCCCGCTAACGACCCGGCGATCGGAATGGCGGCGCCCAAGCTCGAGGGGGCCAACTTCGTCAACGAGCCGGTCTCGGCCCCCAAAGGCCCCGCCATGATGGTCTTCGGGGCTCACTGGTGCCACGTCTGCCAGGCCGAGGTGCCCCAGGTGGCCCAGTGGCTCGACGACGGGCTGCTGCCCACCGGGGTGACGGCAACGTTGGTGTCCACCGCTACCCAGGAGGGCCCCGGCGCCGACCCACCATCGCTGTGGGTCCCTTCGACCGGCTGGGATCAGCCGGTGCTCGTCGACAGTGACAAGAAGGAAGCCGCCACCGCCTACGGGCTCAACGGCTTTCCCTTCTTCGTGTTCGTCGACGGCGACGGGAACGTGGTCCACCGTGCGTCCGGTGCGCTGCCTCGCGAGCAGGTCGAGCAGTACCTGTCCGACATCGCTCCGCCGGCGACGTAGCCCGATCGGGCGGAGGTCCTCAGCGGTCCCGGGGGGCGGCAATACGGTTGAGGTGGTGGGCGATCGTCGCCGGGTCCTGGGCGCCAGGGATGGCCAGGCGTCCATCGAGCACGAACGTCGGGACGGCGGTCACGTCGGCAGACACCGCGCCGGCGATCTCTGAGCGCACCTCCGATACGCCGGCCCCCGATGCCAACACCTCGGTCGCCTCGTCGGCGTCCAGGCCCACCGCTGCTGCCCTGGCAACCAGCACCCGGTGGTCGGAGACGTCCAACCCCTCGACGAAGTAGGCGGCGAGCAGCGACTCCTTCAGCGCACTTTGGCATCCGTCGAGCAGGCCATTCGGCAAAACCCCGTCGGCCGGTTCGCCGCCGACGGCCCGATCCTCCTGATCTGCCCACCACAACAGCCGGTGGGCATCGAATGTGTTGGATCGAACGGCCCGGTCAAGGCGAAACCCCAGCCCCTCTGCGGCGGCGGCCTCGGTCACCTGGGCGATGATCTGGGTGGCTCGGGCCTCGTTGCCGAACTTCTTGGCGTAAGCCTCGGCGACCGGTCCACCCGGTACCGGCGCGCCTGGGTCGAGTTGGAACGGAAGCCACCGCACGCTCACCGGTGGCGCCTCGGGGAGCGCCAGTGCCGCCTCGAAGCGTCGCTTGCCGATGTAGCACCACGGGCACACCACGTCCGAGTAGATCCGAACCCGCAATGGTGCCGGTTCGTCGGGAGGGGCGGTCCGGGACGCGTCCGGCCCCACAGCTGGGTCGGGTGAGTGGGATTCCATAGAATTTTCCCTGGGATCGTAGGGTGGAACGAGTTGCCGTCCCACCCTACGGTTGCGGGCTGGCTTCGCATCCCGGGGGGATCGATATGTTGCGCAGACGCCGATTGGCGACCATCGTGGCCGTACCCCTGCTGCTGGGTTCGGGGCTGTCCGCGTGCAGCGGTGCGGAGGCGGCCAGTGACGACACCGAGGTGGCAGGCGCCCAGCGGGCTACGGAGCCGTTTGCCGAGTTCGTGCGAACGGCGCCGGGCCTGGATGCGCCCACGGCGGATGAGCTGGGCCCCAAGAAGGATGCGGCGACCGGCCTGACCATCGCCGGCGGCGTCGAGACCTTGACCGTCACCGGCGCCGACAAGTCCGAGGAGCTTGTCCTCGAGAACGAGGAGGGCGACGTCCTCTTGACCCTGCTCGCCGACGGGGAGGGACAGGCCCACTTCGCCTACATCCCCGACAAGCCGCTGACCCAGCAGACCGGTGGCGATGGCGAACTCCCCACGGTGGACGGCGCCACGCTGGCCCCGGGCACCTACCGGCTGCGGGCGCGTGGCGTCACCAGCGACGAGGTGCGGGTGCTCGGGGTCGACGACGTAGCCGGCGATGCCTTCTACAACTCCCAGGAGATCGACGACGGCTTCGGTTACGTCACGATGCGCGACGGGGTGAAGCTGTCGATCGACGTCACCCTGCCGGGCCCGGTCGAGGACGGGCCCTATCCAACGCTGGTCGAATACAGCGGCTACAGCCCGTCGAAGCCGGACGATCCCCAGCCCGGCTCGATGATCGCCGGTTTCCTCGGGTTTGCCACCGTCGGGGTCAACATGCGCGGCACCGGCTGCTCGGGCGGGGTCTTCGACGTGTTCAACCCGGCCCAGCACGCCGACGGCTATGACGCGATCGAGGCGATCGCAGCCCAGCCGTGGGTGAAGGACAACAAGGTCGGCATGGTGGGGCTCTCCTATGCGGGCATCGCACAGCTGTATGTGGCCTCCACCCAGCCACCCAGCCTGTCGGCGATCGCGCCGCTGTCGGTGATCGATGACCCGTGGCGCGAGCAGTGGCCCGGTGGGCTCTACAACGACGGGTTCACCAGGCAGTGGCTCGAGGAGCGCACCAACCAGGCCGAGGCTGGAGGCCAGAGCTGGGACGGCGAGCTGATCGCCGAGGGCGACCAGGTCTGCGAGGCCAACCAGTCGATCCGAAGCCAGAACCTGGACTTTGGCAAGTTCGGGCGAGCACTCGAGAACTTCTCCGACTCGGCGGCTGCCCGGTTCCTACAGCTGTTGGTGCCCCGCATCGAGGTGCCCACCTACCTGACCGGGGCCTATCAGGACGAGCAGACCGGCGGTCGCTTCCCCTACCTGTTCAACAAGTTCGACGACGACGTCTTCACCAGGTTCAAGATCTTCAACGGACATCACCCCGACGGCTACAGCCCGATGGTGGTCACGGACTGGTACGAGTTTTTGTCGTTTTACGTCGCCGGGGAGATTCCCGATATCCCGGACGGATTGCGTCAGGCGTCGGCGGCGGTGTTCGAAGAGAACTTCGGCATCGACCAGGGCTTTGGCGAGAATCGCTTTGCGGAGTACCTGCCCGACGACTTCGACGGCGCCAAGGCGGCGTATGACGACGAGGCGGCCGTGCAGGTGCTGGTCGAGTCCGGTGCCGACACCGACCCGGCGGGCGCTGCCGGGGAGCGGGTGCGCTGGGACTTCGATCAGTTCCCGCCGGCCGAAGCGACCAAGACCGAGTGGTTCTTCGACGCCGAAGGCACCCTGGCTGACGAGGCACCCGCCGACGAAGCCGCCGACAGCTTTGCCTTCGAGCCCAAGGCCGGAGAGATCGTCACCACCGACGCCAACTCGACCGACTTCCAGTATTCTCAGAAGGATCTGGAGATCGACTACCAGCAGCCTGACGAGGGCAACCTGGTTGCCTATGCCACGCCGGAGCTGACCGAGGACGTGATCATCGCTGGGCCGGGGTACCTCGACCTGTGGGTAAAGCCCGGCTCTGACAACGGCGCCGTGCAGGTCGACCTGACCGAGGTGCGGCCCGACGGATCCGAGACCTACGTGCAGTCGGGCTGGCACGAGCTGCAGCATGCTGAGGAGTACCAACAGCTCAGCGACGAGTATCAGGTGGAATACACCTTCACCGAGGAGGGTCGCGAGGTGCTCGAACCCGCCGAGTGGGTGCACCGCCGGGTGCCGATGCAGGCGGCAACCCACATCTTCCGCAAGGGGTCGCAGCTGCGGGTGAGCGTGCAGAGCCCCGGCCGCAGCCGCCCGCTGTGGTCGTTCGAAAGCCCGGACGTGCCCGCCGGCACCGACGTGGTCATCGGGCGCGGAGGCAAGCATGCGACCGGCCTGGTGATGCCTACGATCGATGGGGTGGAGATCCCCGACGGGCTGCCCGCCTGCAACACACTGCGCGGCCAGCCGTGCCGTGACTTCGTCGAGGTGACCAACACCCCGGCCGGCGACGACTGACCCGCCGCTTCGACCCCACCCCCCCTCCTCCCCAGACCGAACTGGGGAGTGCACACTGCTGTCTGGGCGCGCTCTGGGCTCCCGAGTACCAAGCCCTCTCCGAACTGGGGAGTGCACACTGCTGTCTGGGCGCGCTCTGGGCTCCCGAGTTGCCGCAGGGTTGAGCCGCCGCAGGTTTGGGCTCAGGCCAGCGGGCCAGCCAACACGGCCCGGGCTGCGTTCCATCCGCACATGCCGTGTACGCCCCCACCGGGCGGGGTCGATGCAGAACACAGCCAGATGCGCGGGTTGCCGGTGGCGTAGGGATGAAGCGTCAGTCGGGGGCGGGCGATCAGTCCCAGCCCGGCCATCGAGCCCCCGGTGATGTCACCACCGGGGTAGTTGGGGTTGTGAGCGGCGATCTCGGCCGGGGGTCGAACGGATCGGGCCAGGATCAGGTCGCGAAACCCGGGTGCGAAGCGCTCGATCTGGGCCTCGATGGCGTCGGTGCGATCCTCGGTCGACCCGTAAGGTACGTGACAGTACCCCCAGAGCGCCGCCTTGCCTTCCGGCGCTCTGGTCGGATCGGCGTTCGATGGCTGCGCCACCAACACGAAGGGGCGCTCGGGGTTCTTCCCCTTCACCGACATCGCCTCGGCGGCGGCCACATCTGCAGCGTTTCCCCCGACGTGCACGGTCGATGCCCGCCGGGCGTCCGGGTTGGTCCATGGCACCGGCCCGTCGAGCGCCCAGTCCACCTTGAATGCGCCCGGCCCCCGACGGCGACCGGCGAACGCCCGCCGCACCCTGCGGGGCAACGAGCCCCCGGCGATAGCGGCGAGCGCGGCGGCATCGGTATCGAACACCGCAACCCCATGATCGGGCAGGTCGCCCAAGGTCCGCACCGGTGAGTTGCAGCGGACCTCGCCCCCCAAGTGGCGCAGGTAGCTGACGAGCGCAGCCGAGATGGACGCCGAGCCGCCCTCGGCGATCGGCCAGCCGCTCTGGTGGGCCGGCGCCATCAGCGCTAAGGCCAGCGCGGTGGTCAACGGCCGGTTGAGCGGCAGGAACGAGTGTGCGGCGTTGCCGGCCAGCAACGCACCCGCCTCCTCGGTGGAAAAGTAGCGGTCAGCGACGATCGTGGCCGGTGTGATGCCGGCCAGGCCGAACCGGGCGAGCACGACAGGATGGCGAGGCACCCGCAGCACCGGGCCCAGAAAGGCGTCGGCCAGCTTGGGCCAGTTGCCGCTCAACGGCCCCATCAGGGTGCGGTAGGCGTCGGCGTCGGCCCCCAGGCCCTCGGCCGTCTCGCCGAGCGAATGGCGCAGCAGCGCCGCCCGTCCGCCGTCGAGGACGTGGGCCAGCGGGATCTCATGATGCAACCAGCGCAGCCCGTGTCGCTCCAGCGGCCAGCGGGAGAACGCCGGCGAACCGCCGCCCAGTGGGTGCACCGCCGAGCAGACGTCGTGGTGAAACCCGGGCAGGGTCAGTTCTTCGGTGCGCGTGCCGCCGCCGACGGTGGCGTTGCCCTCGAGGACCAGCACGCTGCGACCGGCCTCGGCCAGCGTCACCGCTGCAGCCAGCCCGTTAGGGCCCGAGCCCACCACCACTGCGTCCCAAGATGTACCCACGTCTCCAGTGTGCCCGGCCATCGCCGCCGATACACGCACAGCGACATTCCTGATACAACGTCAGCGTCGCAGGCGCGTCTCGACCCGCCTGCCCAGCCCCCTACCGAGGAGATCCTCCGTGTCCGAGACCACCCCCACCGATCGGCCCCTGGACGAGCAGGTTCGGTTTGAGATCGTCGACGAGGTGGCCTGGATCACGATCGACCGGCCCGAGAAGGGCAACGCCCTCTCGCCACCGTGTCGCAACCGCATCCGCGACCTGATCAACGGCCTCAACGGCGCCCACACCGCCCGCGCCATCGTGCTGACCGCCAGCGGCGAGAAGCTGTTTTGTCCCGGCGCCGACTTGAGCCATCGGGTCCCGTCGGAGCGCCCCGAGGGCGTGCCTGAGCGGGTGGTCGGCGATGCCCGGCGGATGATGCTCGAGGGCCAGTACACCCTGTTCCCCGCCATCTTGGACTCCGAGTTGCCGATCATCGCCGCGGTCAACGGAACCGCCGCCGGCATGGGCGCCCACCTGGCGTTCGCATGCGACCTGGTGATCGCCGCCGAGGGCACCAAGTTCATCGAGGTGTTCAGCCGTCGCGGTCTGGTGGTCGACGCACTCGGCGCCTACCTGTTGCCCCGCACGATCGGATTGCACAAGGCCAAGGAGCTGGTGCTCTTCGGCGATGACCTGCCGGTGGCCGAGGCCGAGCGCTTGGGTCTGGTCAACAAGGTCGTGCCCCGGGACCAGCTGGCTGCGACCGCAAGCGAGTGGGCCGGTCGCCTGGCTTCGGGGCCGACCAAGGCCCTGGGTCTTTCCAAGTGGCTGTTGAACCAGAGCTTCGACGTGGACCGCAACACGATGATGAGCAACGAATCCCTCGCCGTGGAGCTCAACACCCATTCCGAGGACTTCGCCGAGGGCATGGCCTCGTTCCGCGAGCGTCGCGACCCGGTGTGGAGCGGCTACTGAACGATTGTTCATCCATCTTGGCTCGACCGCAGGAACACGGATAGAGCCAAAATACCAACGTGTTCTAATCTGTCGGCGTGGACTTTGAGGATTCTCCAGCCGAGGCGGCGGCACGAACCGAGGTGCGGGCGTTTCTCGACCAGCACGCCGAACTGAAGCGGGGCGATGACCGCGACTGGTCGCGCTGGGGGGCAACCACCGACGACGCCCGCGCCACCGAGTACCGCCGCCGCTGCCGAGACTGGCAGGCCACGTTGTACGACAACGGTTGGGCCGGGATCACCTGGCCCGAGGAGTGGGGCGGCCGGGGCGGTACCCGCACCGAACAGATCATCTTCGGCCAGGAGGCGGCCCGCTATGACGTGACGTCGGGCTTCATCGGCGCCGCTCAGTCGCTGGTGGGCCCAACGCTCATCAAGTGGGGCACCGACGAACAGAAGGAGCGGTACGTTCGGCCGCTGCTGCGTGGTGACGAGGTGTGGTGCCAGCTGTTCAGCGAGCCCGGCGCCGGATCCGACCTGTCCAACCTGGCCGCCCGGGCAGTTCCGGCATACGACCCGGCGGACGGTTGGGTCGTCGACGGTCAGAAGGTGTGGACCTCGAGCGCCCAGCACGCCGACTTCGGCATCCTGTTGGCCCGCACCGATCCCGATGCCCCCAAGCACCGGGGCATCAGCTTCTTCATCGTCGACATGGCCACGCCCGGTATCGACATCCGACCCCTGATTCAGGCCCAGGGCGTTGCCCACTTCAACGAGGTGTTTCTCGACGCCGTTCGTGTGCCGGCCAAGGGGCTCGTCGGGGAGGTGGGCAACGGCTGGAAGGTGGCGCGCACCACCCTGGGCAACGAGTCGCAGATGATCTCGGGCGGCGGACAGGCCAACACCTTCCCCAACGTGCTGGCCACCGCCCGACGCCTGGGCCGCACCGACGACCCGGTCGTGCGCCAGGAGTTGGCGCGCGTCTGGGGCAACGAGGCGATCCTGAAGTACCTGCAGCTCCGTCTGCAGAGCGCGATCACGCACGAACGTTGGGGCGACATGCTGCACGGCTCGCTGCTGAAGAACGCCTTCACCCGGGCGTTGGCACATCGCACCACCCTGGCCGTCGACCTCGAGGGGGCCGAAGGCATGTTGTGGGACGACGCGGAGGGCAACGGGTTCTGGCAGTACCAGTGCCTCAACCAGTTTGCTGCCCGCATCGGCGGCGGCACCGAGGAGGTTCACCGCAACAACCTGTCCGAGCAGGCGCTCGGGTTGCCACGGGAACAACGTAGCGACCTGGACGTGCCCTGGTCGCAAACAACGAGGTCCTGACTGCCGAGGTGCGGTGTTGACACCGGCCCGCACGGCGCAGCGTGAACACAGAGAGGGGTTGAACATGGGAATGTTGGACGGTAAGCGGGCGGTGGTGACCGGCGTGGGGCCGGGGCTGGGCACCGAGATGGCGTTGGGCCTGGCGCGGGAGGGCGCCGACGTGGCGCTGGTGGCCCGCTCCGAGCGGGTGACCCCCGAAGTGGCGGCCGAGATCGAGGCGATGGGGCGCCGGGCACCGACCGTGTCGGCCAACATCATCGACACCGACGACGTCGCCCGCATGGTCGACGAGGTGGGCGAGGCGTTCGAGGGGCGGGTGGATGTGCTGGTCAACTCGGCGTTCCGTAGCGGCGACTTCACCTCGTTCGCCGACGCCGATCTGGACCGCTGGCGCAAGATCACCGAGGTGAACCTGTGGGGCGGGCTCAGCGTCACCCAGGCCATGTTGCCGCTGCTCGACCGGGCGGTTGACGAATCCGACGATGCCCGGGTCATCATGGTCAACACGATGTCGATCCAGCGCATCCAGGCTGGTTCTGGGGCCTATGCGGCATCCAAGGGGGGGCTGGCCGGGGCGACCCAGGTGATATCCCGCGAGCTTGGGCCTCGCGGCATCCGGGTGAACTCGGTGCATCCGGGCTATATCTACGGTGACTCGGTGCGGATCTACTTCGAGATGCAGGCCGAGGCTCGAGGCGAAGGGGTCACCCCAGAGGACGTCTACGCCGAGATGGCCTCCGAGACCGCTCTCGGCTACCTCCCGACGCCTGCCGAGATCGCCGGGACGGTCGTCTTCCTCGCGTCGCCGCTGGCCAAGCCGATCACGGGCGCCGCCATCCCGGTCAACTGCGGCCATTGGATACCCGGGCTCACCTGATCTGGCTTCGAAGTGGGTGTGAGGTTTGCCCTGGCGGGCCGCGGCAGGCGCGTGAGGGACAAACCGCCCGGGAAATCGGACCTGACTGCTCGCAGGTCCTAATCTGACGGGTCGTCAGGTCGGTCGATCGAGAGGGTTTCACCATGTCGGGTATCTGTGAGGGACGAGTGGTGATCATCACCGGTGCGGGCCGAGGGCTGGGCCGGGCCCATGCTCTGGAGTTCGCTCGGCAAGGCGCGGCGGTGGTCGTCAACGACGTCGGGGTGGCCCAGGACGGGTCCGATCCCAGCGCCACTCCCGCCCAAGAGGTGGTCGACGAGATCGTCGCTGCCGGTGGGCGAGCTGTGACGAGCACCGATGATGTCGCCGACTGGGACGGCGCCGAGGCGTTGATCGCCACCGCCGTCGACACCTTCGGTGGCCTCGACACACTGGTGAACAACGCAGGCATCGTTCGCGATCGGATGTTCGTGTCCGCCCAGCCCGACGAGTGGGACGCGGTCATGCACGTTCACCTGCGCGGCCACTTCGCCCCTGCCCGCCACGCGGTCAACTACTGGCGGGCCCAGGCCAAGGAGGGCAACCAGCGGGCGGCCCGTATCATCAACACCTCGTCGGGTGCCGGGTTGATGGGGTCGGTCGCCCAGGCCGCCTACTCGGCCGCCAAGGCCGGAATCGCCACCCTCACGCTGGTGCAGGCGGCCGAACTGGGTCGCTACGGCATCACCTCCAACGCGCTCGCCCCGTCGGCCCGCACCCGCATGACCGAGGAGGCCTTTCCCGAGATGATGGCCGCCCCGACCGATGCCAGCTTCGACGCCATGGACCCGGCCAACGTGTCCCCGCTGGTCGCCTGGTTGGGCTCTGATCTCTCCGGCGACGTCACCGGTCGCGTGTTCGAGTCCGAGGGCGGCAAGGTCGGCATCGCCGAGGGATGGCGCCACGGCCCGTCCGAGGACAAGGGAGCCCGCTGGGAAGCCGCCGAGCTCAGCGACGTCATCGCTCGGCTGCTTGTTGCGGCGGAGACCCCGACGCCGGTCTACGGCGCGCAGTAGCCGGTCATCGGGATTGGGTCGTCGGGGTCCGGCCCTCGACATCCGGCCCTCGACATCTGGCCTCAGATGGTGGGTCAGGCGCCGCCGAAGGACCTGGCGTGCGGGCCTCGACCGATCGTCAGAAACCCGTCTTCGGCGCCAATCGACAGGATCGAGTTGCGGCTGCCAATCGACAGGATGGAGCGGTAGGAACCGATCGAAAAGATCGATCCCAGCGAGCCGACCGACACCAGCGAGGCGATCGAGCCCGCGGAGAGGGCGCTGGCGATCGAACCGGCGGATAGGGCGCTGGCGATCGATCCGACCGACCTGGTGGTTGCGATGGATCCCGCCGAGTCGATCGACGCGATCGACCCGGAGGAGCGTCCGGACCCATCGGAGGGCCCTCTGCCGGTTGGCTCGGCGCCACCGGGCCGAGCGGACGGCCCGCTGGCCGCAAGCGGACGTCCTACAGAGCTGCGCCCTGCGTCATCTGCGGGCCCGTCGGCTTCGCTGGGCGCCTCGGCCCGGCTGAGGCCGTCGCCCTCATAGTCGTAGATCTCGGTCGCTTCATGCTCGTGCGACTTGGCGTCGAACGAGTAGACGCTGGCGTCTGCCGAATCTGAGTCGACGTCGTCGTCCAGACCGTCGAGTTCGCGCAACACCAGGTTGACGACCTCGCCATCGAGTTCGGCGTCAGGATCGGGATCGACCGCCGGCTCGCCCGTCCTGGGCGCCTGGAACGATGGGTGGGACGACCTGCCACTCGGGGGGACACCTGAATCTCCGGGGAGTTTGGACACGTCCGCTCCGTTCCATCTGGCCAGTACGCGATGGCCGCTGCATCCATCCTTGCCTATCCGACACGGACGCGACGCCTGAAATGTATTCATCAAATCTCGTAGCGACAGGTTGGTCAGCGGGAGTCGAACCGATGGGCCGCTGACGGCGGTGAGTAGGTCAGTTCCGCCTGAACCGGCGTCGCTTCGGGGGCTGTTTTTCAACCAGTGTCCGAGCCCACTCCGGATTGTGGGTGGCGATCAGATTGAGCACCTGGGCCGGGCGGGGGTTGACCAGGTAGTCACCGCCGAAGCCGACGGTGGGTACCGTTTCACTGCCCCCGGTGGCCCGGCGCACCACAGCGGCGGCGCCCGGCTCGTCCCAGATGTTCAGCGCATCCATGGCGATGCCGGCCCGGTCGAGCGAGTGCTTCAGCGACATGCAGAAGGGGCAGCCGGGTCGCCAGTAGAACTCGACAGCCCGGCCGGCCACCTCGCCGGTGTCCGGCTCGGCCGCCGCGGTCTCGGAGTGGTCGGTGTGGTGACGGTCGGTCATCTGAGAGTCCTCGAGGTAGGGGTTCGGCCGGCGGTCGCCGCGGGCAGCGGTGCGCCCGACCGCGGCTTGAAGCGTGCGGTCAACGTAACCCGATCGGAACGCCCGACATTCCCGTCAGCGCTTCCCCCGGGACACCGATCGACTAGAAAACGGGCGCGGGGATGATGGGGAGTCCTCGCCAGCGACGCAGAGGGGGCGCGATGGGCGACGGGACAATCGATCAGGACCGGATCGGAGGTGCCGCCAAGCTGTCGGCGGACAAGTTCACCACGACCACGCGCGACCCGGATCAGCTCGGACGCCGTATCGGTGACTGGTTGGGGACGAAGCTTGGGAAGGGGTCGAACCCAACGGTTTTTGAGGTCTCCAAGCCGGAAGGCAACGGCATGTCGTCGGAGACGCTGCTGTTCAGCGCCCGCTGGCGCGACGGCGCCGATGTGGTCGAGCGGCGCCTGGTGGCCCGCATCCAGCCCGAACTCGACAAGGTGCCGGTCTTTTCCTCCTACGACCTGCGGCTTCAGTTTGACGTCATGGCATTGGTGGGCGGCGCCACCGACGTGCCCGTGCCCGAGGTGCTGTGGTTCGAGGGCGACGGCTCGGTGATCGGCGCACCGTTCTTCGTCATGGCGCGCTCCGCAGGAGACGTGCCGCCCGACGTGATGCCGTACACGTTTCCGGACAGCTGCTGGCTCAACGGGGCGTCGACCGTCGATCAAGCTCGCCTGCAAGGGTCGGCGGTCGAGGCGTTGGCCGCACTGCACGAGCTGGGCCCCGAAACCCATGACCTCGACTTTCTCGCCCCGGAGCGACCGGGCGAGACGTCCCTCGAACGCCACCTGGCGGCGTGGCAGGACTACCTCGATTGGGCCACCCACGACGAGCGTTCGCCCCTGCTCGACGAGTGCTTCGCCTGGCTTCGAGCCAACCTGCCGGCCGAGGGCATCGACACCGGCCCGCCCCGCCTCAGCTGGGGGGATGCCCGCATCGGCAACATGATGTTCGTCGACTTCGAGGTGGCCGCCGTACTCGACTGGGAGATGGCGTCGATCGCCCCGCCAGAGGTCGACCTCGGCTGGATGACCTACCTGCATCGGTTCTTTGACGACCTCACCGTCGACCTCGGGGCCGAGGGTATGCGGCAGTTCATGCGCCCGGCCGACGTGGTCGCTACCTACGAGGCGGCCTCGGGTCGGACCGTGGGCGACCTGCGCTGGCACATGGCCTATGCGGCGATGCGCCACGGGGTGATCATGCGCCGGGTCACCGAGCGGTCGATCCACTTCGGTGAGGCGGTGCGCCCCGAGTCGATCGACGATCTGATCATCCATGGGGCGACGCTGCGGTCGATGCTCGACGGCACCTACTGGGACGACGTCGGGTTTTAGGGGGGGCGCTTGCCAGGGTGACCGCCTGGCGGTTCGAATCGGCTGAGCGCTCCGCCAGGTGTCGCCGGTCGTCTTGGGAACACCGGTATCGTGGTTCCGTGCTTTCCCCCAGACGGTCCCTCTCGCGGCGCATCGGTTTCGGTGCCATCGTCATTTCCGTGTTGCTGTTCGCCTCGTGTGGCGACGAATCCTCCGCTGACGCCGAGCCGGCCGCCGTCGATGCCGGCGCCTCCGATGCCGCGCCCAAGGACGCCACGCTGATCGCCATCGAAAAGCGTGGCGCACCCGAGGTGGAGGTGCCGGACAAGCCGGCCACCGAACTCGAGGTCATCGACCTGGAGGAGGGAACCGGCGACGAGGTGGGCCCCGGCGCCACGATCACCGCGCACTACATCGGCGTCGGCCAGGCATCCGGCAAGAAGTTCGATTCGTCCTGGGATCAGGACCAGCCGGCGACGTTCTCGCTCGACGGGGTGATCCCCGGGTGGACCGAGGGCCTGGTCGGCATGAAGGTGGGCGGTCGGCGAGAGCTGATCATCCCGGGAGCCCAGGCTTACAGCGATCAGCCGCCCGAGGGGTCGGGCATTGAACCGGACGAAACGCTGGTGTTCGTCATCGACCTGGTGCGCATCGATGATCCCGGCCCCGCAATCGACGCGAAGGCCCAGGCCGCCGCCCAGGAGCGAGGCGAACCCAAGATCCAGGTTCCAGATCCCCTGCCCACCGAGCTGACGGTGACCGACGATGTTGAGGGCACCGGCGACGAGGTGAAGAAGGGCGACGAGGTGACCGTCTCCTACGCGGGGGCCAGCGCCTCGACCGGGACCATCTTCGACTCGTCCTGGGAGCGCGGACAACCGGTCACGTTCAAGCTCGACGAGGTGATTCCCGGATGGGGCGAGGGGCTGGTCGGCATGAAGGTTGGCGGTCGGCGCACGCTGGTGATCCCACCGGAGCAGGCGTACGGAGACACGCCTCCGCCAGGGTCGGATATGAAGCCAGGCGAGACGCTCGTGTTCGTCGTCGACCTGGTCGGCATCGGCTGACCGGTCGGCGCCGAGAGTTGCTCGATGCCGCCTGCCCGGCGTGGGTTTCAGGGCATGCCGGCGTGGGGCACGTCGACGGTGGTGGTCAGCAGCACCGCCTCGGTCGCCTCTGCGCGAAGGTGCTCGAAGAAGTCGGGTGCTGCGCAGATCAGCAGCGTGGTGCCGTCCTCGCCGCCCAGCATGCATGCGAACGCTCCCAGCCCCTCGGGCATGGCGATCTCGTCGGTGATCTCGCCACCTTCAGCCACCCGGACGCAGCGGGAACCGATCGCATCGGCAAACCAAATCTGACCCTCGGCATCCAATGTGCAGCCGTCGGGGCCGACGGCGACCATGCCGATCGTCTCGTCGAAGGTGCCCAGCGTCGGCGTAGGCGCCAGCTCGGCCCACACCCGCCGGTTGGAGAGCGTGCCGTCGTCCTCGATCGTGAACGCGCTGTAGCGACAGCCGATCGTCTCGCCGACGATCAGCGTCGAACCGTCTGGCGTGATGACGGAGCCGTTGGGGAACATCAGCTCGGCGGCCGCCACGCTGAGCGTGCCGTCCGGGTCGACCCGGATCAGCGGGCTGGCCACCGGATCCTCTCCCGCCATCAGGTCGAAGCCGAATCCGCCCACCCAGGCCCTGCCGATTGCGTCGACCACCATGTCGTTGGCCACCCCGGTCAGCAGCCCGGACAGGTCGGCATGGGTGACCACCGAGCCGTCGGGCTCCTGGCGCAGCACACGCTGGTCCTTCATCGACACCACCAGTAGACGCCCGTCGGGCAGCCAGCCAAGGCCTGACGGTTGGGTGTCGACCTCGAGCACCTGGGTCTGGCGGCCATCGGGAGCCACCCGGTACACCGAGTGGCGGTAGAAGTCCGACACCCACCAGGTGCCGTCGCGCCACCGAGGGCCCTCAAAAAACCTGCCGCCGGTGGTCAAGGTGGTGAGTTCGCGTGCCATGAGGGCACGATAGAACTCCGGAGAGCCGGCCGCCTTGAGCTCTGTTCGTTTCCGACCAGGGTTTGGGAAGTCGGGAGCCGAAACGACCGCCAGGGCGCGCTGTGGGCTCCCCAGTTCGGGAAGGGTTGGGAAGTCGGGAGCCGAAACGACCGCCAGGGCGCGCTGTGGGCTCCCCAGTTCGGGAAGGGTGACTAGACCCCCGGGCGCGCTGTGACTGCTCCCTGGTTTCCGGTGGGCGCACCACGTATTCGGCCGCAGCGTCCCAGACTGATCGGGTGCTCCACTCGCCCGCAGCATCGGCCGTGCTGGTGTTGGCCCGACGCTCGCTGCGTGCCCGGCTCAGCCGGATCGCCGCCACGATCCTCGGTCTGGCCGTCGCGGTTGGC
This sequence comes from Candidatus Neomicrothrix sp., assembly GCF_035329545.1. Taxonomy (NCBI): domain Bacteria; kingdom Bacillati; phylum Actinomycetota; class Acidimicrobiia; order Acidimicrobiales; family Microthrixaceae; genus Candidatus Neomicrothrix; species Candidatus Neomicrothrix sp. The sequence continues at coordinate 146,545 of NZ_DAOLGP010000002.1, read as the reverse complement.
TTTACCGTTGCGGCGTTCGGGGTGGCCGCCCAGTTCGATCGGTTCGTCGGTGCGGGTACCGACCAGGCGGCGGAGGCGACGGATGCGATCCCCAAGGGGGCCGTGGTCATCGCAGCTCCGGCGGGCGGGGCCACCCAGACGACCGCCGTCGACGAGTCCCTCCTGGCGCGGGTGCGGGCCGTCCCCGGGGTGATCGAGGCCAGCGGCAGCTACGACCAGCCGATCGGCGTGCGCCTGCCATCCGGTGCGCAGGCCGACGTGCCTGTCGTGTTGCGGGGCCTGGTGTTCACGTCGGCGTGGAGCTCGGACCGATGGCGCGTGGTGGAGGGCGAGGCGCCGACGCTGAACGACCGTCCCAGCGGGGGAGACTTGCCGATAGCGCTCGACGCCGGGGGTGAGCGTTCCGCCGACGCCACGCTGGGCGATCGCATCCAGCTTCAGACGCCCATCGGTGGTGTGTCGGCTCGGGTGGTCGGACTGGTTCGCCCGGCCGGCGATGGTGGCGCAGACAGCGTCGGGCAGGTGTCGTCCCCGGTGAACGACGGGGCAACAGGTGCAATGTCGATCGGCGTCATCGATGCCCGGGTGGTCATCGATCCTCGGGTGTTGCCGGCCTTGTTGGACGCTGAGGGTCGCCTCGACCGCATCACGGCCATCCCGGTGCCTGGTACCGACCTGGACGAGCTCGCCGCCCGGCTGCGCAGCTCACTGCCCGCTGACCTGGAGGTCAGCTCGGCCAAGGACGCCGCCGCTGTCACGGCCCAGACCGTCCAGGTGATCTCCGAGGGCGTCGCCACGGCCACGTTCGCATTTGCGGCCTTGTCTGCGGCGGTGGCCGCCCTGTTGGTGTCCAACACGCTGGCCATCCTGGTCACCCAACGCAACCGCGAGCTGGCGTTGCTTCGTTGCGTTGGGCTGACCACAGCCCAGGCTGGACGCATCGTGATGTTGGAGGCGGCCATGGTGGGGATCGCTGGCGCAGCGTTGGGGCTGGTGCTGGGGATTCCCCTGTCGATGGTGGGGGCCTCGTTCATCCAGCCCGGCGCCCAGGTGGGGTTGTTGGTGACCACTCAGATGGTTGGCGCCGCAGTGCTCGTCGGGGTGGGGGTCACGATGTTCGCTGCGATCGTTCCGGCGTTTCGTGCCTCGCGTGTGCCGCCCCTGGCCGCCCTGGTGGCTGCGGACTCTGCGCCGCGACGCGGCGTCGTGGGTTGGGCGATGACACCCCTGTTGCTCGCGGCCCGTGCACTGTCGCCGACAACCAGCGTTCGCATGGCCGTCGACAACGCCCGGCGGGACCTGCGCCGATCGGGGGCGACCGCCGTCACCCTGATCGTCGGGCTGGGGCTGATCTCGCTGGTGCTCACCGGGAGTGCCTCCATCCGTGCGGCCACCCAGGACCAGTTCGTCAACGCCTCGTCGGCCGACCTGTACCTGGAACGGCGGGGCCTGGTGCGTATCAGCGGCGACGCCGTGGACGAGCGCCTGGCGGCGGCGGGTGTCGAATCCGGGTTGGTGTCCGTGCTGGCCGTGGACGGCAGCCTGCGTGGCCCGTCGGGCACCATCGACCAGGTGTCGGCCTCGCGGCTGGATGCGGTGCCCCGCCTGTTCGACCTGGGGCTCAGTGGCGGCGCGTTTCCCCAAGGGCCGGCTCCGCCGATCGCCGACTTCAACGACGCCGACGCCGGGACCCAGGGCGAGACCGACGTCGGGCGGGCGATGCTGTCCGATGGGGCCGCTCAGACGGTGGGCGTCGGCGTCGGTGGAGACGTGACTCTGCGGTCGGTATCCGGGCGAGAGCGAACGTTGCGAGTGGTCGGCACGTACCGCGGGACTGCGTTCGTGGGCCCAGCGGTGGTCGAGCGCGCCGATGCTGAGGCCATTGCCGCCGACGGCAGTTTCGAGGTGGCGGCCGTCGATGTGCCCGACCGCTTCGATGTCGCGGATGCAGCGGGCTACTTCGGGCGCAACCTGCGCGGGTTTCCCAAACTGCGGGTGCACACGCCGGAGGAGTTTGCAGCGTTGAACGTGGGTGTGGCCAACACCGTGACCCGGCTGGCGCTGGTGGTTCTCTCGGGAGCCCTGCTGGTGGGGGCGCTGGGTGCCGCCAACACCATCTCGTTGTCGGTGATGGAGCGTCGGCGCGAGTTGGGGCTGCTGCGGGCGGTCGGCGCTACCGCCGGCCAGGTACGTTCGCTGGTGCGCACCGAGGCCCTCGTGATCTGTGGCCTCGCCGGCCTGGTGGGGGTGAGCGCCGGCGTGGTGACGGCGGTCGTGGCGGTTGGGCGCGCCCCTGCAGAGTTCGCGGCCGATCCGGTGGTGCCGTGGCTGTCCTTGGGCGTCGTCGGCGTCGCTGCGCTGACGATCGGGGCCGTGTCGGCGGCTCTGGCAACCCGTCGTCAGAACGCAGGCGGGCCGCTCGACGCCTTGTGACAGGCGTCTTGACCGGCAGCACTCGGCCGCTCGAGTGGCTGAGAGTGCGAAGTCGGGAGCCCAGAGGTACGTCAGACCGCGCTGTGGGCTCCCCGGTTCGGGAAGGGTTGGGGGAAGGTTGGTCGGAAGCGGGGTTGCCTCAGCCCATCAACATGTTGCCGCCGTCGACGGGCAGGCTGACGCCGGTGATGCCCCGGGCCTCGTCGCTGCACAGCCACAGCACGGCGTTGGCGATGTCGGAGCTCTCCAGCCACGGCAGATCCAACGCCTGCATCGGGTTGAGCACGCTGGCGGTGTCCTCGAAGGTGGGGTTGTCCAGGTCGCCGCGCATCATGTTGGCGAAGTAGTCGTTCTCGATCATCGGCGTGCGCACCGACGACGGGTGGATGCTGTTGACCCGGATGTTGTTCGGTGACAGCTCCAGGGCCATTGTTTTCATCAGCCCGGTTACGCCATGCTTCGAGGCCACATAGGGCGCCGACACCCACATGCCCTTCAGGCCGGCGATCGACGAGGTGATCACGACGGAGCCGCCCCGCTGGCCGGCCATGATCGCCGGGGCAGCAGCGCGCACCGTCTTCCACACCCCGGTCAGGTTGGTTCCGACGATCTCGTCCCAGGCCTGTTCGGACAGCTCGGTGAACAGCGAGGTGGCCATCACGCCGGCGTTGGCCACGACGATGTCGAGGCGGCCGAAGCGGTCGAGCCCCTCGGCGACGGCGCCCTCCAGGGCGGCCAGGTCGCGCACATCGGCGGCGCGGGACACCATCGCCCCACCGGCCGCCTCAACCATCGCGACCGTGGTGGCCAGGTCCTCGGGCGTCGCCATCGGATAGGGGATCGAGTCCAGCTGAGCGGCCAGGTCGACCCCGATGATGTTGGCGCCTTCAGCGGCGAAGCGAACCGCCTCCTCCCGCCCCTGGCCCCGTGCGGCGCCGGTGATCAGCACCACTTTGCCGTCGAAGCGTCGGCGCGTTGCTGACCCGCCGTTGTCGCCGGTCGTCGTTGTCATCTGTTCCCCCTGGTGTTCGTTGTCTGGATGATCGTTGGTCACCGCCGGCGGCAATTCGATGGCCTGGACCGACATGCCGCCCACTACGACATGCCGCCCACTACGACATGTGCTGCCCCCTATGACACGGAGGGGCCCTACGATACGGCGGAGCCCGTCGGGTCCTCGGCGGTGTCGGGGCGGCGCAGCACGTGGGGTGACGAGGCGTCGGGCACCCGGTGCACCGGTTGCAGGTCGGCCCCGGGGCGAACGCTGCTGACGAGGTCGTCGGTGTCGACCTCCTCGTCGAGGGTCGTGTCGGTCCACGCCTCGGTCACCCCGACCAGCGTGGTAATCGTGGCAAAGCCATCGAGGAGCAGCGCCACGTCGGTGTCGGGTGGCGGCACGGCGCCACTGGGCTGAAGTTCGAACTGCCGACGGTCGTCGTCGTCGGTGGCGATGGCGGCTCGCATGGTGCCGAAGGGGGCCAGTCGTGCCCACCGAACGCCGCGGCAGTCCTCGAGGTCGCACGCCGGGGCGTTCAGGTTCAGCACGGTTCGCTGGGGTGCCTCGATCACCAGGTCCAGCATTTCGACCGCCAGCGCCGCTGCGGTCGGCCAGAACCAGGGATGGCCGTCGGAGGTCTCGGCCGCGCTGATCGCCAGGCCGGACAAGCCGAAGTTCTGGCCGGCCAGGGTCGCTCCGACCGTGCCCGAGTGCAGCACGGCCCGGCCGGTGTTGGCACCGGCGTTGATGCCGGAGACAATCAAGTCCGGTGGGGGGCCGAATGCGCCGAGACGTGCGACGACCACCGTGTAGGCCGGGGCTCCGGCCACGGCGTGGGCCTCGACCTCCTCCGCCCCGTCGATCGTCACCCGCTCGGAGCGAATTTCGCCCAGGTTGACGTAGCCCTCCCCCGAGCTGGCCAGTGAGGTGCCCGCTCCGCTCCAGTCGGCGTCGGGCGCGATCACCACGATCTCGTGCTCGGTGGCGGCGAGATGCCGCACGAGTTCCTGAAGCCCCTCCGAGGAGATGCCGTCGTCGTTGGTTACCTGAATGCGCACGTCATGCACCGTAGCCAGTCAGGGCACGGGCTGGCGTCAGCCGTTGATCAGGCGTGCCTTGGCGGCGGCGAACTCGGTGTCATCGAGCTTGCCGGAGTTGTGCAGCTCGGCCAGCTTGGCCAGCTCGTCGGCGGTGGTGCCGGTGCCGGCCGCGTCACGGATGTAGGCCTGCATTGCCTCGTCGTTCTTCTGCATGCTCTGCGCTTGCCGCTGGGCCATGCCCGAGCCGTGGACGATGAGGTAGAGGAAGACGCCCAGGTAGGGCAGGAAGATGATCCCGATGGTCCACAGGGCCTTGCTGACACCCGAGTTGTGGCTGCGGAAAATGTCACCGAACACCTGGAAGATCAACATGATCCAGATGAAGAAGAGGAAGAACCAGATGATCGACCAGAGAACCTGACCGGTACCAAACTCGGCTGCGAGTTGCATCGCGCACGTCTTTCGTTAGAGGGCGTTCCGCCAGTCGGTTCGCCGACCCGGCAACCTAATCCAGATCGCGTTGCGTGTGGCCTTCACGTCAGGCGGACTACGGGGCTTCGATACGACCCGGCTCAGGCAAGATCGAGCTCGCTTCGAAGCCAGTCGATCACCCGGAGGTACACGGCCCCCTTGAAGTCGACCACCCGATCGAGATAGGCCTCGGGATCGGCCCAGCGCCAGGATCGAAACTCGTCGTCGGCGGCCGCGTCGAGATCGGGCTCAGCGTCGCCGACCGTGCGCACCAGAAACCATCGCTGGATCTGTCCCAAATGACGACCGGAGTGCTCGGCGGGGAAGGTGTAGGCCAGCCACTCGTCCAGCTCGGCCACCCATTCGATGCGCTCGTCGCCCAGTCCGGTCTCCTCGAGCAGTTCACGGGCCGCAGCGCTGCGTGGAGGTTCGTCGCGGTTGATGCCGCCCTGGGGAAATTGCCAGCTGCCCAGGTGATCGATGCGCTCGAACCACGCCACTTGGCCGTCGCCCCGGGTCACCACGATGCCGACGTTGGCTCTGAACGTTGCTGGTTTGGACACGACGACGACGGTATCGGAGAGACGCAGGGGGTGACCGGACGGAAGTGTGGAGCTGCGCCATCGGTAGTGAGGGGCACAGCTCCACACCACGACGAGCACTCGGGGTTCTTTGGGGGCACGCGCGGCCCGAACAGGTCTGCCGGGGGCGGGCGGTAGGATTTCGCCACATCATCTCCTGGGGAGGGCTTCATGGTTGCCACCACGTTCATCACGCCGAGCGGAAGCTCGGTGGTCGATGCTGCCTGGGATGGTGACTCGCTGCAGCTCAAGGTCGCCGCTCTGGCCGACGCCACCGGATGGACGTTGAAGGAGGAGGGGTTGTGTCGCGGTGACCTGTGCGTGCCCGACAGGGTCGGTCTCGCTGCCGAAGGCCACGTCGACGTCACTGCGTTGGCTGTTGCGCTCGACGCACCGATCATCGCCGACCCGAAGGTTCCGGCGGTTGTGCTGGGTGAGCGGCGATCCCAGCGGGCACTGGCGCTGACGCACGCGCAGCTGCCGCCCTTCGAGCTGCCCGACCTGGATGGCGATCCGATGCCGTCGTCAACATGGGCCAACAAGAAGAAGGTGCTGGTGGTCTTCGCCAGCTGGTGAGGCTGTCGCTACGACCTGCCAGGTTGGCAGGCACTGCAGAATGAACTGGGCGATGACGTGGCGTTCATCGCCGTGGCCTTCGACGACTCAGCCGCCGACGTCGAGCCCTTCGCCGAGGGCATCGACTTGCCGGTGTTGTTGGATCGCCATCATGTGCTCAGCGAGACGCTGGCGGTCTCCAACGTGCCGACCGTCGTGTGGGTTGACGAGGCCGACCGCATCGTCGTGCCCAACTGGGTGGCCTTCTCCAACGATCTGTTCACCGAGTTTCACGGGCTGGAGTCCGGCCCGGCGCTCGATGCGATCCGCACCTGGGTGCGAAGCGACGTGGTGCCCGCCGAGCTGGAGGTCGACCCGTCGGTGATCGGCGATCTCAGCGAGGACGAGGAGTCGGCCCGGTTGTGGTTTCGCCTGGCCGTCGAGCTGCGACGCAACGGCGACGACGAGGCGGCCGGGCGGTTGTTCGCCCGGGCCGGTGAGTTGGCCCCGCTGGACTTCACCATTCGCCGGGCCGCCATGCCGCTGGTGAACGATGACCCGTTTGGTGGCTCGTTCTTCGAGCTGTACGGCGAGTGGGAGGCGGCCGGGCGCCCCTATCACGGCATCGGTTCCGGGCCGACGGCCTCCTGAACGGTGGCGGGTGGAACCACCACCGGCCGGGAAGCCTGGACAGCACCGAACTTCTGAACAGGTCGAACAGAGCCGCCCTACGCCGGCTGTACTGCAGCACAGCCATGTCGTGGCACACTTGCCACCTGGGCCGATCGCAGCAGCGGGCGGCCGCTCGACACGATTCCGGGGAGCGTTCGATGACCGAGGTCAGCACCACACAGGGCGCACTGCGCGGCACCGCCACCGATCACGGGTGGAAGTTCTTGGGCGTCCCCTATGCGGCCCCGCCGGTGGGCGAACTGCGGTTTCGGCCACCGGCTGCGCCAGCGACGTGGGAAGGCGTTCGCGTCGCCGATTCGTTCGGTCCGATCGCTCCGCAGAACCCGTCGATGATGGATGCGATCACCGGCGCAGAGCCGGAGACCCCGGGCGAAGATTGCTTGTACCTCAACGTGTGGACCCCGAACACCGAGGGAAGTCGACCGGTGATGGTGTGGATCCACGGCGGCGGGTTTCAGATCGGTTCGGGCTCCTCGCCCATCTACGACGGCGAGGCGTTCGCCCGTGACGGAGTGGTCCTGGTCAGCCTCAACTACCGCCTGGGCGAGCTGGGCTTCATGGAGCTGGGTGCCATCGACCCCGACTATGCCGGGAGCGGCAACAACGGCCTGCGCGATCAGATCTGTGCCCTCGAGTGGGTGCGCGACAACATCGCTGTCTTCGGTGGCGACCCGGGCAACGTCACCGTGTTCGGCGAGTCGGCGGGCTCGATGTCGGTCAGCCTGCTGCTGGCCTCCGACGCTGCCACCGGGTTGTTCCGCCGGGCGATCTGCGAGTCGGGCGGCGTCAACGCCGCCTCCACCGCCGAGGCGGCCGAGACCCTGGCCGCCCAGTACCTGGCCGAGTCCGGGGCGGACGACGTCGCCGGGCTGCTCGCCCTCCCGGTCGAGGACCTGATGGCGGTGCAGTCCAAGGTGTTGATGGAGCGCTTCGCCGATGTCGAGGCGACGATCGAGGCCGGCGGCGACCCACTGACGTTTCTGCCGTTCCGCCCCGTAACCGACGGGGGGCTCGTGCCTCTCGACCCCTTGGCCGCCATTGCGTCGGGCAGCGCCCCCGGAGTCGACGTGTTGGTGGGCTACAACGCCGATGAGTGGAAGTTGTTCGCGCTGATGGACGCCTCCCCGATCGACGACGAGACGCTGGTTCGACGCCTGGACATGGTCAGCGGCAACGGCGCAGCTCTAGCCGACGCCTATCGCACGATGGGCGGGGATGCACCGGCCAAGGACCTCCTCAACAACGCGTTCACCGACCTGTTGTTCCGTCGTCCTGCCGCCAAGTTGCTGCATGCGCAGACGTCGCACGGTGCCACGTACGCCTACAGGTTCTCCTGGCAGAGCCCGTCGATGGGCGGCATGTTGGGTGCAGCGCATGCCATGGAACTGCCCTTTGTGTTCGACCTGGCCCACATGCCCGGCATCGAGGTGCTCGTCGGGCCCGATGCGCCTCAGGTGCTGGCTGATTCGGTGCACGGCGCCTGGGTGGCCTTTGCCACCGAAGGGACCCCGTCGTTGCCCGGCGGCCCGCAGTGGGAGCGATGGACCCACGACGCCTACAACGCCATCGACCTGGACGAGCACTGCCGGCCGATTCTCGACGCACACGACACGGTGGACGCCGCTTGGGAAGCGTGATCCGCCCCTTCCGCCCGCCGAGCGGTTAGGCCATGCCCAGCGCCGCCGGGTTTGTGGTGCTGGTCCTCGGCGTCGGGCTGGGTGCCACGCTCAACGCCGCCGCCGGTTTCGGGTTCTCGCTGCTGACCGTCCCGCTGATGGCGCTGGCGGTCGGACCCAAGGAAGCAGTGGTGCTGTCGGCGGTGATGAGCGTCGGCAGTACCGGAGCGGTCGCCTGGAAAAGCCGAAGCAGCGTCGAAGCGCCGGTGGCCTACCGGTTGTTGGGCGGCGCGTTGTTGGGCATGCCGGTCGGGATCGTCGTGCTCAGCCGGATGGCCCCTGAGCCGCTGCAGATCCTGATTGCGTTGGCGGTGCTCGCCTCGGCCGGGGTGCTCACCCTCGGGATTCGGTTGCGAAGGCCCAACGGATCGCTCGATGTCGGGGTCGGCTTCGTGTCCGGGATGTTCAAGACGTCTGTGGGTGTCAGCGGTCCCCCGATCGTGATCCTGTTGCAGGGCCGTGGGTTGGCCAAGAACGCGTTTCGGGCCACCTCGTCCACGGTGATCGTCGCGGTCAACCTGACCTCGCTCGTGCTGTTCGGGGTGGCGGGCCAGATCGATCGGGTGGTGCTGATCGCGGCGGTGGTCAGCCTGCCCGCCCTCCCGGTGGGGTTCTGGCTGGGCAACCGACTCCACGAGCGCGTCCCGGAGGAACGCTTTCGGTCGCTCGTGCTGGTCATGGTGGTTCTCAGCGCCGGCCTGGCGCTCTACGGAGCGCTGCTGGGTTAGACACCCGCTTGCTGCCGGGGCGATTACCGCAGTGCGAACCCCAGGCGGAAGGACCGGACGGCTCGGGCGAACATGTTGGCTTCGACGTCGGGTTCGCTCAGCGGCGTCAGGTCACGGATCCGGCGCGTGAGCTCCTCGAAGAGGATCGTCAGCTCGTAGCGGGCCAGGTTCGCCCCGACGCAGAAGTGGGTGCCTTGCCCGAAGCCCAGGTGCGGGTTGGGCGAGCGGGTGATGTCGAAGCGGGTGGGATCGTTGAAGACCCTCGGGTCGCGGTTGGCCGCCGGGTACAAGAGGATCAGGCGGTCGCCGGTGGCGAGGTCGGTGCCCGCCAGCGTGGTGTCGCAGTCGACGGTTCGGAAGAAGTTGTTGAGGGGTGTCACGAACCGGATCACCTCTTCGACTGCGGTCGGGATGGCCTCCGGATGCGCGGCGAGATACTCCCACTGTTCCGGGTGGTCGCAGAACGCCCGCAGCCCGTGAGCGATGGCGGTGCGGGTGGTCTCGGCGCCCCCGGCGATGAACAGCCCCACCTCATGGTAGAGACGGGTCGGATCGTAGGTAAACCCGTCGACGTCGGCGTTGGCCCAGACCGACACCAGGTCGTCGGCCGGTTCGGCCCGGCGTTGCTCGGCCAACGGCTGCAACACGCCGTTGAAGGCGACGACGGCGTTGAACAGGCCGAGTGCCGCGTGCTGGTCCCGCTCGACTTCGTCGATTCGCATCAGCGCCTCGGACCACTCCTTGATGTCGCGCCACGACTCCTCGGGGAAGCCAAGCAGCCGGGCGGTCAGCCGGCAGGGCAGCTGGGAGGCCAGCTCGTCGATGACCTCCATCTCGCCACGACCGGTCGCTGCGTCGGCGTCGGTGGCGGCGTCGAGCAGTTCGCCGATCGCGGCGCGCAGCCAGGTTTCGTGGGTGCGCACCGCCCGCGGGGTGAAGCGCCCCGACACCAGGCGCCGCTGGCGCAGGTGCTCGGGATCGTCGAGGGCGATCATGTTGTTCTCGTCCGCGGACGGCAGGGACCGGTACCCGGGTCCTGAGGTGAAGTCGGCGCTGCGCCGCTCCGCCTCGCGCAGGTGGGCGTGCTGGGTCACGGCCCACAGACCGTTGCGATCGCGGGCGAGCGTGTCGCCGGCGAGCAGCTCGGCCCACAGCTCCTGCGGGTTGCCGCGGTACAGCTCCGGGTCGAGCAGGTCGAGCCCGGTGGGCTGGGCCGTGCTCGGCTGGGCGTCCGCTGGCGGGGTCGTGGGGGACGCAGTTGTGGCGGATCCGGTCTTCGAAGTCATGGCCCTCCCCGGCCGTGGCGAACGATGCCTCGGGGCAAAGCGTGCCCCCGGGCCGACAACTTGACCGTGCGGTCAAGTGGCGGTGGAGAGCCTACAGCGGGCGATCGGTCCGCACCGGCTGTCAGACTGGGGAGATGGCTGCCGACGATCCGCTGGACGACTTCGAGCTGGGCTCGCACAGCGGCGGCGGGTTTACACGCGAGGTGTACCGCAGCGGGGAGGGGCCCAACTGCATCGTTATGGCCGAGATCCCGGGGATCACCCCAGCGGTGGCCGACTTCGCCCGCCGGGTGCGGACGCTGGGCTGCTCGGTCACGCTGCCGGTGCTGTTCGGTGAGCCGGGTCGCTCGATCAGCCCCAGCTACATCGCTCGGTCGATCACCAAGGCGTGCGTGGCCTCGGAGTTTGCCGCCTTCGCCACCAACTCGACCGCTCCGATCTCCACCTGGTTGCGGTCACTGGCCAACGCCGAGCACGAACGCTGCGGTGGTCCCGGTGTCGGTGCGGTTGGCATGTGCTTCACCGGCGGGTTCGCGCTGGGGATGATGACCGAGCCCAGCGTCGTCGCACCGGTGCTCAGCCAGCCGTCGCTGCCGATCGGGCCAGGTAAGCGGCGCAGCTCCAGCGTCCACCTGTCACCGGTCGACCGCGCTGCGGTCGAGGCTCGGGCCGCCGCCGGCGTGTGCGTGATCGGGGCCCGCTTCTCCGACGATCCGCTGTCGCCGGCCCGCCGGTTCGCTGCGTTGGAGGATCTGCTCGGCGAAAACTTCATCGGCATCGAGATCGACTCGTCGAAGAACAATCCTCATGGCAACCGTCGGCTGGCGCACTCGGTGCTGACCGAGGACCTCGTCGACGAACCGGGCCACCCCACCAGGGTCGCCCTCGATCAGGTGCTGGAGTTTCTCGCCGATCGGCTGCTCCCAGACGCCGGATAGCGCAGCCCACTCGGAGCCGAAGCCGCGCCTCGCAAAGTTCGCCGACCGGTGGCCTCAACGCCGGGGCGAAGCATGATGCGCAGCGCATCGCGTCGCATCAACGTCGGCAAGCCCGTCGTCAGTCAGGGTCGCTTTCCGGGTCTCCATCGGCCGGCTCGTGGTCTGCCGCTGGCAGGGCGGCCAGGCCGGCTTCGGCAACACCTGGACCGCCCAGCGGGTCCGACGGTGCGTCGCCTCGGGTGTTATCGCTCAACAGACCCGCCTCTGAGCGAAGGCGCAGCTCGTTGCCGACCGCCGACAGCACTGCGGCGGCCGGGACGGACAGAAACGCCCCAACGATGCCCAGCATCGCCGAGCCGGTGGCGAGGGCGACCAGGATGACGATCGGGTGCAAGGACACCGCCCGCCGCATGATCACCGGCTGGAGGATGTGGCCCTCCAGTTGCTGCACGGCCACGACGGCTCCGAGTACCAGGAGCGCCGTGACCACCCCGCCGTCGGCGAGCGCCACGAGCACGGCGATGAGCCCGGCGATCGAGGCGCCGATCACCGGAAGGAAGCCCCCGAGAAACACCAGAAGGGTCAGGGGGATCACCAGCGGTACACCCAGGATGAGCAACGCCAACCCGATCCCGAGAGCGTCGATCAACGCGATGGTGGCGGTGCCCCGCACGTAGCCCGACAGCGCGGTCCAGGCGCGCGCCGCCAGCGCTGCGGCCGTCGGCCGGTAGCTCGCCGGGAGTCGCTCCTCTCCCCAGCTCATGAGGTCTTCGGCGTCTTTGGTGACGAAGAACAAGACCACGACCAGCAACGCCAAACCGGCGAGGAACTCGAAGGCGGTCGAGGCGCCCTTGACCACGCCATTGACCACGCCGGTGTTGCCCGAGCTCAGCGAGTCGCCCAGGCTCTTGCCAAAGTCCGTCAGCTCGGCACGGTCGTAACCGATCGGCCCCTCCTCGACCCAGTCGAGCACCGACTCGTAGCCGTCCTCCATCTTCGGGCCCAGGTCCCCGAGCTGGTTGGCGAAGCTCGGCGCCAGAGCCACGGCTCCGAGCACCAGGAGGATGATCGAACCGAGCACGACGGTGGTGGCGGCCAGGCTGGGCTTCATGCCGCGTCGCACCAGGGCATCCCGGGGCGGCATCGTCAGGGTCGACAGCACAGCGACGATCATCAACGGAAGCGTGACCACTAGAAAGTGGGTGACCATCCAGTACGTGGCGATCAGGAGGAGCAGGAGCAGGCCGAGCTGCCAGGCCCACGCCGAGGACCGCCGGAGCCAACGAGGGGTGAGGTGTTCGGTGCCGGCGGCGTTCGACCCCGTGCGCCCCTCAGTCATGGGTGAGGGGCTCGCAGTCAACGGTGCAGTCGGGGTCGGACGCAGGGCGGTGCCGGATGGCTCCGGTGGGCGTCACCCGGAGGACATCGCCGTCGAGGGTGGCGTCGCCGTCGACGATCAGGCTGAACTCGCCCTCCTCCGGGGCGGGCCACAGCAGGCTGACCATCGGTCGAACGCTTGCGTTTGCACCTGTCTTGCGCCCGGCGCCGCAGGTGAGCATGCCCCCTGCCAGCTCGACGGTGACGTGGCTGATGTGGGGCCGCAGGTCATCGCTGGTGGTCATGAGGAAGGCGTGCGACCCGTAACGACGCAGTGCAGCGTCCAGTTCGTCGAGGTCTACGGGGTGGCTCATGGGTCGCACGCTACCGGAGCGCAACAATCCGGGCTCGTAGCGGGCCGGCTGGGCCGAGTACAATAGATGCTCTCGCGAATAGGGCCATCCGTCGCCGTTGGGGCGATGCTGCTGCTCGTCGCCACGTATGGAGTGAGTTGTGTCGAACGATCCTGTGACCCCCGAAACCGCCGGGCCCGATGAGGCCGTCGATGAACAAGTATCGAACCCGGCACCCGCGACTTCCGCGCCTCCGGCGCCGACTGCGCCGGCCGAGTCCGTGCAACGCCAGCTTGTGTTGACCTCCGATCCCAACCCTGAGCCCGAGCCGGTAGCTGCTGTCGCCGAGCCGGCTGCCGCCGAGCCGATTGCCGCCGAGCCCGAGCCCGAGCCGGTTGCCGCCGAGCCGATTGCTGTCGAGCCGGTTGCTGTCGGGCCGGTTGTTGTCGAACCTGTGCCAGCCATTGCTGAGCCTGCGGGTTCCGAGCCCGTGCCAGTGGCTGTCGAGCCTGAGTCGGAGCCCGCTGCTGTTGCTCCGGAGCCGGTGGTTGATGATCCCGAGCCTGAGCCAGTGCCCGCTGCTGTCGAGCCTGAGCCGGCGCCAGCACCGGTCGATCCCGAGCCCGTTACTGCGATTGAGCCGGTTGCTGTTGAAGTTGAGCCTGAGCCGGAGCCCGCTGCTGTTGAGCCTGAGCCTGAGCCTGAGCCGCAGGCTGCCGAGCCCACCCCGAGCGGTTTCGAGGCCCTTGAGCTGCGGCCCGAGCTGCTGAAGGCACTGGCCGACCTGGGCTACGAGGAGCCCACGCCGATTCAGGCCGAGGCGATTCCACCGATGCTGGCCGGGAGTGATCTGATCGGTCAGGCGGCCACCGGCACCGGCAAGACCGCAGCGTTCGCGCTGCCGATCCTCAGCCGCATCGACCTGGATGCAGCGGCTCGCAAGACGCCCCAGGCGTTGGTGCTGTGCCCCACCCGTGAGCTGGCCGTGCAAGTGTCGGAAGCGATCTACAAGTACGGCCGAGGGCTGGGCGTGCGGGTGCTGCCGGTCTACGGCGGCCAACCGATCGGGCGGCAGCTGTCGCGTCTGCGCGGGGGCGTCGACGTCGTCGTCGCCACGCCGGGCCGGGCTGTCGACCACCTCCATCGGGGCTCGCTGGCGCTGAACGACCTGAAGATGGTCGTGCTCGACGAGGCGGACGAGATGCTCGACATGGGCTTCGCCGACGACCTCGACGAGCTGCTCGAAGGCAGTGCCGGCAGCCGCCAGACCGTGCTGTTCTCGGCCACGGTTCCCGCCCGCATTAAGGGCCTGGCCGGCCGCCACCTCAGCAACCCGGTGCGGATCAGCATCGGCGATGCTGCCCCGTCCGAGAGCGGCGCTCCGTTGGTCTCCCAGCGGGTCTACGTCGTGCACCGTGCGCACAAGGCGGCGGCGCTCGGACGCATCCTCGATGTCGAGTCGCCCGATGCCGCCCTGGTGTTCTGCCGCACCCGGGTGGAGGTCGACCAGCTGACCGAAACGATGAACGGGCGCGGCTATCGGGCCGAGGCCCTGCACGGCGGCATGAACCAGGAGGAGCGCGATCGGGTGATGGGTCGGCTCCGAGGCGGGGTGGCCGACCTGCTGGTCGCCACCGACGTCGCCGCTCGCGGGTTGGACGTCGACCACTTGACCCACGTGGTCAACTACGACGTGCCGTCGGCCCCCGAGACCTACGTGCACCGGATCGGCCGGGTGGGGCGCGCCGGCCGCGAGGGCGTGGCGATCACGCTGTCCGAGCCCCGCGAGCGTCGCCAGCTCGACAACATCGAGCGCCTCACCGGTCGCCGCATGGAGGTGGCCAAGGTTCCCAGCGCCGCCCAGCGGCGTTCCCGGAAGCTCGAGCAGCTGGCCGCAACATTGCGCTCCACCCTGGAGAACGCCGGGGTGGAATCGGCGCTTGAGGGCAGTGAGCTGGACACGCCAGAGCTGGAGCGGTTTGTGCCGGTGGTCGAAGCGCTCGCCGACGACTACTCGGAGCGTCTGGTGCTGCTCGCTGCGCTCAAGCTGGTGCAGGAAGTGAGCGGCGTCGTCGACGACGACCAGGAGATCCCCGACGTGTCGGCGCGAGGCGACAAGCGGAGCAAGGGCCGCAACCAGCGCGACGGTGCTCCTCGTGGTCGGGAGCGGGATTCTGGGGAGCGCGGGCCCCGCGGGCCCCGGTCCGAAGAGCGCGAGAGCCGAGGTGGTCCTCGAGGTCGCGATGATCGCGGTTCCAGCCGGGGTGCTCCGGCGGGCGACATGGCCCGAATCTTTGTTGGCGTTGGCAAGAACCACGGTGTGCGCCCCGGTGACTTGGTGGGAGCGATTGCCAACGAAACCCGGGTCGATGGCCCCGATATCGGCAAGATCAACGTGGCGCCCAACTTCACGATCGTGGAGGTGCCCGACCGCAACGCTCGCGAGGTGATCACCGCGCTGCGAGCCACCACCATTCGGGGCGAGACCCCGACGGTGCGCTTCGATAAGGCCGGCTCCGACGAGTGGGAGGATCGTCGCGGGAGCGACCGCGGCGACCGTCCGGATCGTGGCGGGTATCAGGGGCGCGACGACCGGGGTTCCGGTCGAGGCGATCGAGGCGGCTACCAGGGGCGCGACGATCGGGGTTCCGGCCGTGGCGATCGAGGCGGCTACCAGGGACGGGACGATCGGGGCGGCAAGCCCCGTTCGCGACGAGACGGCTGAGACGCACCCAACCGGGCTGACACTCGGGTTTCCGTGAGGTTCGTCTGAAGCGACGCTTCTCGACGCGCATCGCTATCGTCGTGCGCTCCGTTGGATACCGAGGGGGGAACGCCGGGATGGCCATTGTGAACGAGCGTTGGTTGGAGGGCGCCCGCGTAGTGGTTCGACGCCCCGGGGTCGCCGAATCGGCAGCAGCGTTGGACGGCGATTCGATCGCTCTGGGTGGCGTTGTGATCCGCTGCGACGCTACTGCCGATGGCTGGACCTGGTCGGTGCACAACCCCGGGTCGGAGCCCGTCGAGCTCGATGCAGTCGCCGTCGACATCGAGCTTGGGCGCGCCGGCGAAGACGTCAGCGTGTTTTGTCACGGTTACCAGTCGTGGCTGCCGTCGCGAGGCCAACGCCTCGGCGTCGACTGCGACGACACCAACGCGCCCGACAGCACCGAGTACGTTCGTCCCTCGTTCCACGCCGATCCCGGTGTGGCCCCCGAGGGGTGGCTGCGCTCGGAGCAGGTGGTGGTTGCCGATCTCGGTCAGGGTGAGCCGCTGGTTCAGCTCGGGTTTCTGGGCGGAACCACGCACGAGGGCACCTTCTGGTTGTACCGAGAGGGTGGCACGGTTCGCCTGCGGGCCGAGGCCTGGCTCGGGGGTGTGCAGCTACCGGGCGGGTCCACCCGAACCCTCCATCCGGTCGCCACGGCCAGCGGCGTCGACGCTCACCGGTTGCTGGCCGGCTGGGCCGACCGGGTCGGCGCTGCGGAGGGGGCCCTCACCAGCGGTGCATACACGGTGGGCTGGTGCTCCTGGTACCACTACTTCGAGCGGGTGACCGAGGACGACATCGCCTCCAACCTGGCAGCGGCGACAGAGGGTGGCTGGCCCTTCGACGTGTTTCAGGTCGACGACGGCTTTCAGGCCCACATCGGCGACTGGCTGACCACCAACGACAGCTTTCCGTCCGGGTTGGCGCCGCTGGCGACCTCGATCGCTGCAGCGGGCTTCACCCCGGGAATTTGGATCGCCCCGTTCCTAGCCCATCCTGACTCGCAGCTGGCCAAGGACCACCCCGACTGGGTGCCCCGCCACGCCGATGGCAACCCACTGGTCGGCATGTTCAACCCAATTTGGGACGGCATGGTGTGGCAGCTCGACGTGACCATGCCCGAGGTGCTGGAGCACCTGGAGTCGGTCGCCGCCGAACTGGTGCGCCTCGGCTTTACCTACCTGAAGCTCGACTTCACCTTCAGTTCGACGTTTCGCGGTGCGTATTTCGACCCCACCAAGACGCCTGCCGAGCGGGTGCGGATGGGCTACGACGCCATCCGTCGTGGCGCCGGTGACGATGCCTACATCCTTGGTTGTGGGGCGCCGTTGGCCTCCACGGTGGGCTTGGTCGACGCCATGCGCATCGGGTCCGACGTCGCCCCGTACTGGTTGCCAAGGGATCCGGAGCCGGGCACCGAGTACCAGGCGCCGTCGGTGCGCAACGCCTACATCAACACGGTAAGCCGCACCTGGCAACACCGCCGGCTGTGGCAGAACGACCCCGACTGCCTGATGTTGCGCCATTCCGAGACCGACCTGACCGACGTGGAGATCGCCACGTGGTCCGCAGCGGTGGCCGTGTCGGGAGGTCTGGCGCTGGTGTCGGACGACCTGGCGTTGCTCGGCGAACGGGAGCGGGCGCTGCTCGATCGCGTGATCGAGGTTGGACGTGCGGCGGACGCGGCGTCGCTCGGGCCGGATGAGCCGAGATGCGACGATCTGATGCGTCCCGGCGGCCCCACCTCGATCTCCGGCGGTGGGGCGTCGATGACCGCCGACCCCGAGCGGCCCGTGCCATCCTTCGGCGGCACGGCGACTGGCTTCGGTACCGACTCATGACCTGCCTCCCGTCGTAACGACACCCATGCCGGAACCGGGTGGGTTTACTTTCTACAGGTGGAAGCAAATGCACCCAGCTGGACCTTGGGGGCGATGACTTCACCAACGTGAGGCCAATTGATACGTCAGCCCTCGCGAGAGCCGCCGAGGCCGGAATCCGGCAGGTAGCTGGCTTCGCCGTCGTACCAGCGGCGTAGCGAGGTGAAGGGATAGATGCCCGCCGAGTGGCCGTCGTTCCAGGTGAAGGTCAGCGCCCAAGCGCCATGCAGCGCCGCATCGGTGATCTCCAACGGCATCTGGCTGCCGGGTACCGGCCACACGGGCAGGCCCTGGTCGCGCCGGCTGCGACACCCGGCGCAGGGGCATGCGCGGCGCAGGTCCTCCAGTTCGAACACCGCAACCTCTCCGTCGCCGAACGTGAGCGTGACCGACTCGGTCTTGTCCACCTCGATGTTGTCGACTGCGGACGCGGCGTCGGGGTTGGTCATGTCCCCAGCCTCTCGCGGAACGCCCGCCGTAGCGAGACCACGGGCGTCGGCGGTACCGAAAGTCAGTGCCGTTCACCCGGGGGGCTGACGCCACCCAACATGGCGGCCGTCCGGTTGTAACGGAATCGGCCGGAGCCGTCGGCGTTCAGCCAGGCTCGGACGGTGGTGGCCTTGTTTGTCATCGACGCCTTGGACACGGTGGGGAATGCGTCGACCAGTTGCTGCGGCGCGAGTTTTTCGTCGAAGCCAAATATCCTGCCTGTGGAGTCGAAGGCGCTATGAACCTGCGCCACTGCGTAGGTGATCGAAGCCGCCCACACGTCGGGCCGACCTCGCAGGAAGGGTTGGGTGTGGCGTTCGGCCAGATCGGCGAGCATCCGTCGTGCCGACGTGAGGTGGTCGGGTGAGAACAGGTCGTCCAGCACAGGTTCGGCCATCGCCAGCACGGACTCGCAGTGGGGCACCGCTTTCGCGGGCACCAGGTCCCACATCATCTCGGCAGCGCCGTCAGCTGGCCACGGCTCGGCTGTCGCCCCCACCTGGGCGGGGTCCCAGGTGGCGAGGAGTTCCCTAACGGATATGGGGTCCTCCAGGTCGATGCCCATCTCCACGGCCAGGCGGATCAGGTCGACCATCGGGGTGATGGCATCTTGGGCGTCGGGATCGATGGCGCACTCGTAGTGCTGATCGAACACCTCCAGGGCCTCGACGGTGACCGACTCGGGCCACCCCTTCAACCGGTGGCAATAGGCGATCCACTCGGTCAGGACCGGCTCGAGTAACTCGTCGGTGTCCGGATCGGACATGACCTTCACGCCATAGAAATGGAGAAAGCCCTCCACCACCATGGGCGACCAGCGATGGATGTCGCCTCCGGCGTAGCCCTCCGAGTAGTCGATGAACAGCTCGCAGAACTCGCCGATCTGCTGGGATGAACCTGGGTCGTCCTCCAGCCCGAGCGTCGCTGCCACACCGTCGGCGTTGAGGAACTCAAGGATGAGTTGCTCGCGTTGGTCATGGGAGGCCTCGATCGGATCGGGCGGTGCAACCGATGGCTGTCCAGAGAGGATCTGGCGCGCAAGTGGAACGAACAGGTACGAGTCGTCGGACACCGGCGCGTCGATCATCATCTCGGTGAGGTCGATGGCGTGGCTGATACGGCCGGCGGCCTCAGCGGGTTCAAGAGGCTCGAGGTGGCGGATCACGTCGGCTCGGCATGGCGGTTCGTCAGGCCCAACCGGCCATGGAGTACCGGGTGTAAACACCCTCCGGTACTCGTCGATCGTCGTCACGACGAACTCCTGGACGAAGGGCCCGTCCTGCACGACGATGCTGGCAAACAGCACCTGGTTTTCCCAGTTGCCGGGCCAGCTCAGCTCCAGCCCGATGGTGTCGAGATCGCCGAGGTCATCCCATCCGCGCCAACCACCGACCGATGTGGCGTTCCAGACGGCGTCGGCCCACTGCGGTGCCCCGATCTTGGATTCCAGCAGGTTCACGCGACGCAACAGGTCCGATTGGGCGCCCGGGGCGCAAAAGGGAAGCATCGGCCTGATGCAGTCGACATAGCGGGCCTCGGGGCGGAACTGTTGGCTTTCGGCCAAAGCCAGGACCGCCGAGGTCAACATCGCCTCGGCGTCCTCCGTCGGTGCCATTCCGGTCAACTCGCTCGGTCGCGACGACGCTGGGCCACCGGGCATGGGTTCGTCGTCGGCGATCGACCGGGTCAGCCCGACCAGCTCACAGGCAAGGCGTTCGACCTCCGCCGGGTGGTCGTCACGGGAGGGGATGAGGTGGTTGGCCAACGGATCGAACAGGCCGGTGATCGGCGGGGGTGCATCGAAGCGGCCACCTACCCCACCGATCGACGGGACTCCCGACACCTCGGTGGTACCTGGTCGAAAGCGTGCGGCGTCACCTCTGGGGGTGACGCGACCGCCGCCTTTGCGTTGACCCTTGCGTCGGCGAGACATGACCCCAGTCTGTCAGCCGGCACCCCACCTGGGTCGACCTACCAAATCGGAGCGTGTATCGCCTCGCGGCTAATTGGCGTTGCCTGGAGTTGTCGCCAGGTGCCGGTCGGCTGTCAGCAGGGGCGCCCTGAGCGACTCGGCGAGCGCGACGGCGAGCCGCACGCCCCGATCGATCGGAGACCAAGCCAGATGCGCGGTCTACTCTGCGAGACGTCGGGCCTGTTGGAGGAGGTTCTCGACCCCTAAGTCCGGCGCCCAGCGGTCCATGTAATCATGGTCCAGCGCCGGACCCTGCGTCTCGAGCACGGCCACGACATCGGCCAATTGCCGGTCGGATCCACCCATCCGCATCCACTCCAGCTTGCTCAGAATCGTGTCCTCGGCGGTGGCGACGTACAGGTCGACCTCGCCGATTCGGGCGTGCTGGCGTCGACCGAGCTCCACCTCGCTGAATCGACGCGCTTTGCGGATGATCAGATCCACCTTCCAGCCCCCGGTGGTGTCGATCACGTTGAACATGTCGCGGTCGGCAACGGCCTGCTGGGCGTTGCCGACATAGAACCGCGTGGGATCGAACTGATTGACGAGGAGCTTGACCGCCACATGATCCGTTTCGATCACGATGTCGATGTCCCGGGTCATTCGGGGTTCAGCGTGATGGGTGCTGGCTATCGAGCCGGTCACCATGTAGGTGACCCCGGCGGCATCGAGGGCAGCGATGACCTCGGCGAGAAAGCCGAACTGGCTCATCATCGGGTCGTCAGGCGTTCCACGAACTCTCTGCCGTGAAGCAGCTGCAACCATTCGAGTCTCACCTGCTCGTCGCTCAACTCCGGCCGCCTTGCCCGGATCCCCGACATCGAAATCTCCCTGGCCTCGTCGGCCATAGCTAGTGCCGCCAGCACCCGCTGTTCGCCGGTCATGGCTTGAAACACCGCCCGTTGGACGGCGTGAGCCTCTGAAGACGTATCGAGCGATCGCACACCCTCAAGGTACCCGGCCCGGAGCCGGGCATCGGGCAGCGACACCCTCCGGTGGGGGACGAACGAAACCGGCTATCGAGCGGGAAGGGTGCGGGCGAACTCAGCCTCCGATTGACACCTTCCACCCTTGTGTGTCTGGCCTGCCGATATGTGGGTAAGTTCGCAACGGGACGGTGCCGATGAAACTTGGCGTTTTGTGGTTCTTGTTGATTTCGTCGGCTGTGTTGTCGGTCGTGGCCGCCATCCTCTTCCTGGTCCACCCGATGGAGGGCGACGGTGTCATCCAAATTGTCAAATGGGGGTATGACTTCGATGGCGTCGGCGTTACTCCGGGTACCGCCTCCGGACTCTTCGTGCTGAGTTGCTCCGACCGTCATCGGTTGCCCCAACTTCTGAGTTAGCCGTGGTCTCGGTCTGGCTACTACAGCCTGCAGCACAGCCGCCCGGTTCGGCCGTGAATGCGACTACTACGTCGCGCGCTTGGCGGGCAGGCGGCGGGCGAAGGCGACGCCCACCTCGATCCAGAATCTGAGCCGGGCAGTGGCGAGGAGGTGGTCGGCGTCGACGTCGAGCCAACCGGTCATCGGTCGGTTGCGCATCACCACCATGCTGGTGCCGGGCTCGTCGAGGAGTTCGTCGAAGCGGTCCGCTCCGGTTCGCACCATCAGCGCGCCTTTGCTGTTGGCGGCTACCGCCATGTTCCCACTCACTAGAAAGGCCAGCCCACCGAACATCCTGCGTTCGGTGACGCCGACTTCGTCGCCGAGCAGCGCTCGAATCCGGTCAGCGAGGTGCACGTCGTAGGTCATGGAGCACAAGGTACCGGGACGAGAATTTGATGCAGAGCGAATATTGACGGCACTTGGCCGGGAGCCGCCACAAGGCCCCTAGCGAGTGTCCTCGGCGCTTGAGCTGAGCGGCTCCGGCAGCGAACTCTGCCGCTATCGCGTCGTAGAGCGCGCGATAGCGACAGAGTTCCCTGGGCGCGCATTGGACCAAAGCGGAGGAGGAACCGTCACGAGAGGTTCACGAAGCCGCCGCGTCGTTCGACCAGAACTCCCGCCAGGTGTCCCAGGCCTCCGGTCGGGTGCCCAGACCGTCGTGGTTCTTCGGCCAGTCGGCAGGCGGCAGCGTTAGCGGGTTCACTCCCACCTCGGCGCCGTAGAACAGCTCGTGGATCCGACGCACGAAGTACCAGCGGCCGTCCCGTCGCTCGTAGGTGTCGCTGTAGAGGATGGCCTGGTGGATCCAGCGGTCGCCGTCCTGGATCTCGGCCTTGCAGTACACCTGGCCGGCGGCATGGTCGGCGTCGACCACGTCGACCAGCTGAGTGCCGACGAACAGAAACGAGCGGCCGATGCCTCGCAACGCCTGGTCGAAGCTGTCTCGCAGCGTTTCTCGTCCGGTGCCGAGCCGGCCGACGTTGACGTCGTCGACAAACAGCCCGACCAGCGTGTCCAAATCGCGGGCGTCGGTGGCGATCGCATAACGGGCCACCAGATTGCGGATCTCGTCGGTGGCGATCAGGCGCTCGAGCGGAGACGGGTCCATAGCGCCCGGTCTAGTCCTTGGCCCGAGGCAGCACATAGGTGCCCTGGGCGACGGCCGTGGGTCGGTCGGAGCGATCATCCATCCACACCGACACCGAGCCGACCACCGAACGACGGGTGGCGGTGGCCAGGTCGGCTCGTGCCCAGATGCGTTCCCCCTGCGCGGGGCGCAGGAAGCGGATCGACAGCTCGGAGGTGAGCGCCATCGGCTCGATGCGGCCGATCGCCACGAAGGTCACGTACCAGAGGGCCGCATCGGCGATAGCGAATTGGGTCGGGCCAGAGACGTACCCGCCGGGCCGAATCGACAGCTCGCTCAGCTCGGTCGATGCAACGGCGTAGGTGTCGCCCAGTTCGACGCAGTTGGCGCCGGCGCCGGGGAAGTGCTCGGCCAGCATGACGTTGACGTCGTCGGCGTTCATCCGCCGAACCCTACGGCTCCACCGACCTCGGCAGGGTCGTCGGTTGCGCAGGGGCGAGGCCGATGTCGACGCCTGATCCGTCATGGTCCGACAGGCGGCGTCCGTCGACCTGGTTGGGCCAGCCCCACACCGTCTGGGCCTGTAGGTGATCGCTGAGTGCGATGTGATCGATGCCCGGTCGGGAGACACCTTTCAGGACACCTTCGGTTACGATCTGCAGTGGTTGGAACGCTGCGGCGAGTGCCTGGGCGGCGCGATGGTTGCCGTAGCGAACCCGTGGGATCCGCTGGTTGAAGTCGCCGACGACGATCGTCGGCACGGTTACCCCGGCGGTCATGTCGGCGAGGATCGCCAGGTAGTCGAGGTGCAGCTCCCACGGGCGACGCTTAACGTCGATTGGGTAGGTGACCTCGGCCATGTGCCATGGGATGCAGACCGCCAACACCCGGATCGGCCCGATGGGCGTCTCGGTGGTGGCGGCGACAAAGCGGCTGGTGTCGAGACCTGGCGCACCAGCGTGGTCGACGTCTGAGAATGGCTGGCGGGACCAGGCCAGGACCGTGCGCTCGTCGGCGTCGTGGCGTGGCTTTCGGGGCGGCTTGCTCCAGAGGGTGTGGCCGCCCCGTTTGGGGAACGTGATCCGGGTTTCGGTCAGCACCGCGATGTCGGGCGCCAGCGAGAACACATGGTCGACCGCTGCGCTGCCGCGCCCGCGTAGCGGCTGGGTTCGCTCGAGGTTCCAGGTGAGGATGCGGGCCGGCACCGGGGATCAGCCGGCTGCCTGTGCCGAACGGCTGCGCAGATCGGGCTTGGCCATCTTGCCAATCGGGTTCTTGGGCAGGTTGTCGATGATCGTGATCTGTACGGCCACCTTGTAGCGGGCCAACCGATCGGCGCACCGCGCCAGTAGCTCCTCAGCGGTGGTGGCGCCTGCGTTTCTCAGCGAGACGTAGGCCACCGGCACCTCGCCAAGCACGTCGTCGGGGCGACCAACCACCGCGGCCTCCAGCACCTCGGGATGCCCATAGAGCACGTTCTCGATTCCCTTGGGGTAGATGTTCTCGCCGCCCCGGATGATCATGTCCTTCAATCGGTCGACGATGCTCAGGTAGCCGACCTCGTCGATCGCGCCGACGTCGCCGGTACGCAGCCAGCCGTCGACGAGGGTGTTGGGGGTCTCCTCGGGGCGTCCCAGGTAGCCGCGCATCACGATCGGACCGCGAATGATCACTTCGCCCCGGCCCTCTGTGGTCGGGCGACCGTCTTCGCCGAGCAATATCACCTCTTGGCCCGGCAGCGCCACGCCGACGGTGCCCGGCTTGTGGACGCCGTCGATCGGGTTCAGCGTCGAGGCGCAGGTGGCCTCCGAGAGCCCGTAGCCCTCCACGATCGGGAGGCTGAAGCGCTGCTCGAAGCGTTCGTTCAGCTCGGCGGGCATCGGCGCCGCACCGCACACGGCGAAGCGAACCGATGACACGTCGGGCTCGACGCTGTCGGGCAGCGTGGACAACATGGCGTAGATGGCCGGCACGGCGGAGAAGTAGGTCGGCCGCTCCCGAGCGATGATGTCGAAGAACGCCAAGGGCGAGAACCTGGCGGTGATCGACGTGGACCCGCCGACGGCCAGCGGCGACAGGATTGACACGACGATGCCGTTGACGTGGAACAGCGGCAGGATGAGTAGGCAACGATCGGTCGCGCCGAGCCCGGTCGCCTCGATGATGCCCGTCACCATGGCGATCAGGTTGGCGTGGTCGAGCTCAACCCCCTTGGGTGTCCCGGTCGTGCCGCTGGTGTAGATGAGCAGGGCCAACGCCGACGGATCGGTTGCGGAGGGCACGGTGGCGCCGCCGAAACCAGTGGTGGGAAGATCCGCCACATCGACGAAGGTGGCGTCGTCCAACTGGAACGCAGACCCTTCGTGGACCACGACCTTCGAGGCGGAGTCGCTCAACTGAAACTCGGCCTCGTTGGCCTTCTGGGCGGGGTTGACCGGCGTGAGCGTGGCGCCGACCTGCCAGGCGGCGAACATGACGACGACGAGCTCGACGCGGTTGGTGAGAACAGTGGCCACCACGTCGCCGGCACCGACGCTGTGCGAGGCCAACATGGCGGCCGTAGCGTCGACCCGCTGAGCGAACTCGACGTTGGTCAGGTCGAGGCGGTCATCGTCCAAGCACCTACCGCCGGGGTGCTCGGCGGCGCGTCGGGCAGGAAGGGTTGCCAGATGGTCGATCGTTGGCTCGATCACCCCAACCTATGACGCTGGTCACCTGACAGGAACCCGCTCGTGTCCAGAGGACGCAGGGCGTATGACAATTCAAGTCCCAACACGTTGTTGGTCACCCGTTCTGACGCGATCCCGGTACTCAACGAGATCGTCGTTGCTCCCGTCACCTCCATGATCCGCCACATTCCGACGTGCCTCCCCGTCGGCGCAGCCGAGGGAATCAACCATGACAGCGTCATCGTGTTCGACCAGTTGCGGTGTATTCCGAAGTCGGCAATGGCAGAGCGCCTGGGAGCTTGGTCACACGAGCGCCGCCACGAGATCTGCACGGCGCTTGCGTCGCTCTCGATTGTTGAGGTCTGTGGTCGGGCAGCAGGCGGAGCCGCAACCCTCGCCCGGCGACGTAGGCGCACGCCTTGCGGGTCAAGCCGGTGAGGGACGGTCAGTGTGACGCCGGTACCCAGGCCGGATCCCTACCTGCGAACCCCAGCAGGCGGTCGATGGCTGGAGCGTCGCTGCCGACGTTGACCTCGGCGTCGAAGAAGCCGGTGTCGGGACCGCAGTACTCGGGCTTCACCATGCCGAGCAGAAACTCGTGCGCCGGGGCCACCGCTGCGGTCGGAGGGTCGTACCGCTGGTCGGTCGCCATGGCCAGGTCCCAGGCGTGGATGATGTATTCGCCGAGCGCCATGCCCAACACTCCGTCGCCTGGCATGCGGGATCCAGTCATCGTGACCGCCTGCGAGGCGGCGTCGTTGGTGATCGCCTGCTGGACTTGTGTCGAGCAGCGACGCACGACGTCGCTTGCCTGCTCGTCTTCCAGGACGAACGCTTCCGGGTCGGGACGCGGCGAGTCGGCGGGCGGATCGGACAACGCAGTGGCGAAGAAGTCGAGCCACCCAAGGACGTGTTGACGAAGTTCGCCGGCGTTGTAGTGCTCACAGGGTGTTGGCAGCACCACCTGGGTGTCGTCGAGGTCGATCACGGCCGCCAACCGTTCGAGCACCTCCGCAAAGAGGGGGCCCGAAGCGTCGGGATCGCAGAACACTGCGGGAGCGGATGTGGGAAAGAGCGGGAGTTCGTCGTCGGTTGTCGCGGTCGCGTCGGTCATGGGTGCCACGGTACAAATGCGGCCCGACCGGCGCTTGAAGATCCACGCCAACTTTCACCGGTATTCTCGGCGGGTGCCTTCAGCGCTTCCCGACGACACCCGCGGCATCGTCGACCCGCAGGAGATGATGCGCTACGTCGACTTCGCACGGTACCCGGCGGGTGAGGCGCTCGATGGGCTGGTCGAGTGGTTCTGGTCGGTGGCGTGGAGCATGCCCCCGGGGACATTTCACGACCAGCAGGTACTCAACCATCCGGCGGGCAACATCAGCATTGGCACCTTGGATGACGCCGGGGTGCCACTCGATCCGGCCGAAGGCAGGGTCTACGGGGTGATGAGCAGCGTCAGCAATCGTCACCTGACTGTCGACGGATGGACGGTGGCGGCGCGCACGACCGTGGGCGGGTTGGGCGTGCTGCTCGATGCTCCGGCAAGGACGGCGGCCGACGCCGAGTTGAACTTCGCTGACGGGTTGCCGGGGCTCGTCCCGTACGACATGGTTGCACGAGTGGCGGAGATCGACGACAACGAATCGCGAACCGATGCGCTGCGGGAGGGACTGGAATCCGTGATCGCCCGACGTGACACGGCCATGATCGCCGAGGCACAGCAGGTGGTGGAGGTCGCCGCACTGGCCGAGCGGGATCGCAGTGTGTGCCGTAGTGAGCAGTTGGCCTCCGCTGCCGGCGCCAGCGTCCGCACCCTTCAGCGCCTCTTCGACTTCCACGTCGGTGCCAGCCCGTCGTTCGTCATTCGCCGTTGGCGCATCATCGAAGCCGCCGAGGCGGCCCGTCGGGCCAGCGGCGACGGAAACGGGTGGCGGGGCTGGGCGGCGGTCGCAGCCGAACTTGGCTATTCCGACCAGGCCCACCTCACGCGCGACTTCCGTAGGCACCTGGGGACGTCCCCGTCCGCCTACCTGTCCCGCACCACCCGACAGGGCTCGTGAGCGGAGCCGCTAACGGTCGGTCCACTTGGGTGTGAAGGCGGGGGCGTTGCCCGAGGCGAGGCGAACGGCGGCCTCGGCGTTGTCGGTGCGTTGGGCCAGCGTCCCGTGGTGGTCCTTCATGAACCCGGCGGCAGCCGATCCCGCAATGAACTCGAACAGTGGCGCAAAGAACTCGTCGACGTCGAGAAACACGATCGGCACCGAGACGAGTCCCAGCTGGTTCCAAGTCAACAACTCAAACGCCTCGTCGAGCGTGCCGAATCCGCCGGGCAGCACGACCACGCCGTCCGCCAGTTCGGCCATGCGGGCCTTGCGGCGATGCATGGTGGGCTGGATGTCCAACTCGGTCAGCCCCTGGTGGGCCACCTCCAGCCCAACCAGCTGCTCGGTCATCACGCCGATGACCTCGCCGCCACGCGCCAGAACCTCATCGGCCAGGGTGCCCATCAAACCGACGTGGCCTCCGCCGAACACCAGCCGGTAACCGGCGTCCACGATCGCAGAACCGAGGGCCACCGCCGCCGTTTGGAACGCCGGATCGGTGCCGCTGCTCGACCCGCAGAAGACGCAGATGTTTCGGAGAGTCGGCTCCATGAGTGGATTCTGACACCCGAAGCAGTCTGCAACAGGTGCGCCTATGTCGTGGTCATTCGTGCATGCAAAATGTAGACTCAGTTCATGGGAACGACCACCATTCGAGTCAAAGCCGAAACTCACGCCCAGTTGCTCGAGATGAGCAAAGCCACCGGCGACTCGCTGATCGACACCGTCGACGAAGCGGCTGTGGCGCTGCGCCGCAAGCGCTTCGCCGCCCAGGCCACCCGCGACTTCGAGGTGCTCCGGCGAGATCCCGCCGCGTGGCGTGACTACCTGGGAGAGTTCGAGGCCACCTCGGTTTCAGATGGCCTCGATTAGCGAACTCTGGCGGGTGGACTTCGGCGAGTCCTACCCGGCGGAGCCGTCATCGGTTCGGCCGGCCCTGGTGGTTGGTCCGCCGGACACCTTCGGGCCTTCGTTTCCGATCGTCTTCGTCATGCCGCTGACGACGACGCGTCGCCTGGTGGCATCGCATGTGGAGGTGGAAGCATCCGAGATCACCGGTCTCGAGGACACCAGCTACATCCAGTGCGAGATGCTCCGATCCGTCAACGGGCAGCGGCTCGTGCACCGGTTGGGGGCGGT
This sequence comes from Candidatus Neomicrothrix sp., assembly GCF_035329545.1. Taxonomy (NCBI): domain Bacteria; kingdom Bacillati; phylum Actinomycetota; class Acidimicrobiia; order Acidimicrobiales; family Microthrixaceae; genus Candidatus Neomicrothrix; species Candidatus Neomicrothrix sp. Next base: position 117,978 of record NZ_DAOLGP010000002.1, on the reverse strand, counting down.
CGGGTGGGAAGTGATGGAGCAGGTGTCCTTCAACATCTCGACGCTGCTCGATCAAGGCTGAAGAACGACCGGTTTTCCCGCCCTCGTTCTACGACCGGAACGGCGCCGCCACCTCGGCGAGGAACCGGTCGAGCGTCGCGTCCTGCCGGTTGCCCCCTCCCAGCGTGAAGTCCGGGACGATCAGCTCGTCGACCCCGGCCTCGGCATAGGCGGCCAGCTGCTCCTGGAGCTGGCTCGGCGTGCCGATCAGCGACGGACGGCCAAAGTCGTGGGCCCGCAGCTTGTCGGCCTCGGCATCGGTGTCAACGAGGAACAACAGCGCTACCGACGACCGCTCGATGTCGGCGGGGTCCCGACCGAGGCGTGCGCAATGCTCGCCGAGCACGGCGGACTTCTGCACCATCACATCCGGCGTGGACCACACGTTCCACTCGTCGGCGTACTCGGCGACCATGCGCAGCGTCTTCTTCTCGCCACCGCCCCCGAGCAGGATCGGCAGGCGGCCGACCGGTTGCGGAGCCAGGGGGGCATCGTCCAGCCGGTAGTGCTTGCCGTCGAACGTCGCCCGCTCACCGCTGCGGAGCGCGGCGATGATCCGGAGCGACTCCTCCAGCTTCTCGAACCGGTCGGCGAACGAGCCGTACTCGATGCCGTAGGCCCGATGCTCGTTCTCCTGCCACCCGGCGCCGAGCCCCAACACCATGCGGCCATTGGAGATGTGGTCGGCGGTGACCGCCTGCTTGAGCAGCACGGCCGGATTGCGGTAGGTGTTGCCGCACACCAGCGGGCCGAGGCGCACCCGGTCGGTGGCCTGGGCGAGCGCCGAGAGGGCGGTCCACGCCTCGTGGATGGGTCCGTCGTCGGCGCCCATGCCGGGCATGAAGTGATCAGCGAACCACAGTCCGTCCCAACCGGTCTTCTCCGCCCTCACGCCGCTGCGTTGAATCTCGTCCCACCCGTGTCCGTTGCCGATCCAGAAGCCAAAGCGCATGAGGGTCAGCCTACGGTCGAGATACTCCCGGATGCCCCGGGTCGGGGAGCAGCGGCACGTGAATGCCGCTGGCCCGCCCCAGCAGGGTGGCCCGGCCGATCGAATCCGAGCCGTACCGATGCCGCACGGCGTCGACCGCACCGTCCAGGTCGACCGTCGAGCGCCCGTTGAACGCCAGGCTCTGTTGGACGGCGTCGGCGGGGGACAGGTTGGCGATGGTGAACCCCAACAGCGTGAGTCCACGGCGCTCGATCTCGTCCCGGCGTGTAACGAGCAACGCGTGGCCGGCATCGAGAAAAGCGGCGGTCGACCCGGTGGCCTCGGGCACGCTGTGCGAGCGGGTGTCGGCGGTGAAGTCGCCGAAGCGAAAGCGCAGCATGACGGTGCGGCCCACCCGGTTGCCGTCCCGCAGGCGGCGGGAGACGTGGTCGACCAGCTCCAACAGGATGGCCTCCAGCTCGGCGAAGCCGGGGCGGCGCTGCCCGAGCGCCCGCTGGGACCCGATCGACGATCGCCGCTTGCCAGTGACCACTCGGCGGGGATCGCGGTTGTGGGCGAGCGCATGCATCTGGTGCCCCGACCCGGCGCCCAACATGGCTACCAGTTGGCCCTCGTCCAGCTCGGCCACCTGACCGACCGTGGTGACGCCGTTGCGCCCCAGCTTCTCCTCGGTTTTTGGGCCCACACCCCACAGCCGGCCGACGGGCAGCGGATGCAGAAATTCGAGTTCGCCGTCGGGCTCCACCACGAGCAGCCCGTCCGGCTTGCACACCCCGCTGGCCACCTTGGCCAGAAACTTGGTGCGGGCCACACCCACCGAGATGGCCAGGCCAACCTCGGCCTGTATGCGTGCCCGGAGCTGGGCGGCGACCAGCTTCGGCGGGCCGACCAGCCGGCCCAGGCCCGACACGTCGAGAAACGCCTCGTCGATCGAGATGGGCTCCACCAAGGGCGTGGTGTCGTCAAAGATCTCGAACACCTGTCGGCTGGCCTGGGTGTAGGCATCCATCCGCGGGGGGACCATGATCAGTTCGGGACACAGCGCCCGGGCGGCACGGATGTTCATCGGGCCTCGCAGACCCCGTCGGCGAGCCTCGTAGCTGGCGGCCAGGATCACCCCGCCCCCGACCGCCATCGGTCGACCCCGAAGTTCCGGCCGGTCCCGCTGCTCGACCGAGGCGTAAAACGCGTCCAGGTCGGCGTGAAGAATGCCGGCCTCGGTGGTCGAACGCACGTTCGTCAGTGTACTCAGCGTTTGTGACGTAAGGGCGGGGAATTTGCCGCCGCAGCGCAGGCGGGCCGGAGCTTGGCGGGCAGGTGGAGGTTTGACGCCCTACCGTGGCCGTGTGGAGTTCGTGATCGCCCGAAACCCCGACCCCAACTCCACGCTGCCCTATCTCGTTCGGTTGCCGGTGGGCGCGCGCCCGGTGGTGCTGAAGGTGAAGGACACCTGGCCCCGCACCGCCAAGGTGTACTGCCACCCGGCGGACGAGTGGCCCGACCCGGCAACGCTCGAGATCGTCGAGCGCGTTCCGGTGGCGTCGTGCATGCGACGCGGTGTCGCCATCGACCTGGTGCTGGACCGGGGTCGGGAGAACCGCTCGCAGTTCGTGTTCACCAAGGCGCGCGGGCGCGAGGTGGTGTTCTGGCAATCGGCTCGGACTCGCAAGCAGGCGCGGCCCAACGTCACTGTCCCCTCCGCCCGAGCCTCGGGCCACCGGCTCAACATCGTGGTCGACACCCGCGAGCGGTATGCGTGGAAGTTCTCGGCCCAGCAGGCCACGACCACCAAAAGGGCACTGCCAGTCGGGGACTATGCGGTCGACGGCGTGGACGGACGGCCTGCTGCGGTCGTGGAACGCAAGAGCCTGGAGGATCTCGTGTCGACGATCACCGGCGGCAAACTCTGGACGCTGCTCGCAGCGCTGGCCGATGCTCCCCACGCAGCGTTGGTGGTCGACGAGCGCTACTCGTCGGTGTTCAAGCGGGCCAGGGTTCGCCCGGCGGCCATCGCCGAGCAGCTGGCCGAAGCCGCGGTGAGGTATCCGTCGGTGCCGATCGTGTTTGCTGAAACCCGGCAGCTCGCCCAGGAGTGGACGTACCGGTTCTTTGGTGCGGCCCTCAACCATTGTCTGAACGAGGAGGCCGGCGCCCAGCGCCTCGACGGGCTGACAGGCGCCGGGCCGGTTCCGGTCCGGGAGCCAACCACCGCAGAGGTCCGTGCTTGGGCGATCGCCGCCGGGCTGACCGTCGCGGACCGGGGACGGCTTCGTCCGGAGATCTGGACTGCCTACCGGTCTGCGGTCGCCGGTTCGTCAGAGGCGGTTGGATAGATAGGGCGCCCTAACATAGAGTTTTGCTGATGCGGACAGCACACGTAAACCAGACTGCGCAACCCGGCCCGCCCGATCGGCCGAGGAGCGCCGTGCCGGCGGCTCGGGCCAGGCTCTCCGGCGTGGCCTCGCTGCTGGCAGCCGTCGCCATCACGCTCGCCTGGGTGGGCGGCGCCGGTGCGTCGGTCGCCGACCCTCCGGGTGCCGTGCTTGCTCGCTACCAAGGTGGCGCGCAGGTGTCCGACGGTGTGCGGACCGTCACGGTGTCTCAGTCCGCCGAGCTCCAGCCGGGCCAGTCAATCGCCGTCAACGGCGTCGGGTTCGACGTTGACAAGGGCGTCTACGTCGGCCTGTGTCTCGTGCCGCCGGCCGGTGCAGTGCCATCGCCGTGCGCCGGAGGTGAGGACCGCTCCGGCAGCTCGGGGGCGTCGGCTTGGTTTTCGTCCAATCCTCCCTCCTACGCCACCAACATTGCGGTGCCCTACGCCCAGGGTGGGTCCTTGAGCGCCCAGCTCACCGTGTCGCCCGAGCTGGGTGGTGGTCTGGATTGCCGGCAGGTGCAGTGCGCCATCGCCACTCGCAACGATCACACCCGTTCGACCGACCGGTCCCAGGACCTCTATATCCCGGTGACTTTTGCCGCCGGTGCTCCGGCTGAGGCCCCTCAGCCAACCGAAGCCCCCGTCGTGCCGGCCCCTCCAGTCGAGGAGCCGGTGCAGGCGACGATCGCTGAGGCTCCGGTCACCCCGGCGCCAGCGGTTGAGGATAAGGCGGCGACCACCAGGCCCAAGGCGACGACGACCGCAAAGCCCAAGAAGAAGTCGACGACGACGGTTCCGAAGACGACCACCACTACGACCAAGCCGAAGGCGACGACGACCAGTGCGAAGCCGACGACAACGACGGCACCCGAACGCGCCGAGGAACCGAAGATCACCGTGTCATCCAATGACGGGGGTTCGGGCGGCTGGGGTTGGGGACTCGCCGCCGCCGGGGGTGTCGCGCTGCTCGGAGGTGCTGGCGCCGGCATCTACCGGTCGAAGACGGGGCGGTGGCCGGGGATGAACGCTCCCACCGACGGGGCGTCGGCACCATGAGCCGCCGAGCCAGCCGGTCCGGTCTGAGAAGGCCGACGCTCGTCGGTATCGTGCTGGGTGCCGCCCTCTTGATGGCGGCGTGCGGCGACGGGGGCGTGACCCTCGGGCAAAACAAGGAGTCGACGCCCGGACTCGGCGACGACGTGGCCGCAGCCATCGAGCCGGAGCTGCCGCTTCAGGTCGTGTCCGACAACGGCGAAACGGTCACGGTGGACTCCCTCGACCGCATCGTCAGCCTGGATGGCGGCGTCACCGAGATCCTCTTTGCGCTTGGGATGGGTGACCGGCTTGTCGGTCGCGACATCTCAACCACGTTCGCCGAGGCCGAGAAGATCCCGCTGCTGACGAAGGCCCACGACATCTCGGCCGAATCGGTGCTGTCGGTTCGGCCCGACCTGGTGATCGCCAGCGAGCTGATCGGTCCCCCGGAGGCCAAGGCCAGCATCGAGGCGGCCGGCGTGCCGGTTGTGACGATGAACCCGGTGGTCGCGGTGGATGGGGTTGGAGACCGAATCCGAGCGGTCGGCGAGCTGACCGGGGTGGCGCCGGCCGCCGAGGAGTTGGCCGCCGCCCTCGACGAGGAACTCGACGAGGTGGCTGCGGCGCCGGCGGGGGCCGAAGCACCGCTGGTGGCGTTTCTCTATGTGCGGGGCAGCGCAGGCGTGTACCTGATGGCCGGGCCGGGCAGCGGGGTCGACTCGCTGATCGAGGCATCCGGCGCCACCGATGCCAGCGCAAAGATTGGGCTGAGCGATCCGTTCACCCCGCTCACCAGCGAGGCGCTTGTGAAGGCCCAACCGGACGTCATCCTGGTGACGACGACGGGGCTGGAGTCGGTCGACGGGGTCGCCGGGTTGATGCAGATCCCGGGTGTTGCCCAAACGCCGGCTGGACAGAGCGGTCGCGTCGTCACGATGGAGGATGGCCTGTTGTTCAGCTTCGGAGTCCGCACCCCCGAGGTCGTCGAGTCCCTGAAGGCCGCGTTCGCCGAGTCTGGGCAGCCAGACCGCTCGTGACCGAGACCACCCAGCAGGTTCGGGCGAGGCGGCGGCGAAGCCTGTTCGTCGGCGGCGTGCTGGCCCTCGTCGCGGTCGGTCTGGTGTCGGCGACCTCGGGCGCGATGAACATCTCGATCGCCGAGGTGTGGGGCGCCCTCCGGGGCGGTGCCGACCTCGACCCCACCATCAGGTCGGTGCTCGTCGACATCCGCTTCCCGCGGGTGGTGCTCGGCATGCTGGTCGGCGCGTCGATGGCCGCCTCCGGAGCGGTACTGCAGGGCAGCTTCGCCAACCCGCTCGCCGAGCCGGGCATCATCGGCGTCACCGCCGGCAGCGCCGTCGGGGCTGTGATCTACATCGTTTCGGGCGCAGCGGTGCTCGGCACGTTTGGCCTGTCGGCGGCGGCACTGTTCGGCGGGATGGCGGCGATCGCGCTGGTCTACACGTCCTCGCGCCGGTCCGGTCGGACCGACATCGTCACGCTGGTGCTCACCGGCATCGCCGTCAACGCGTTCGCCGGGGCGATCATCGGGCTGTTGTCCTACCTGGCCAGCGACGCGCAACTGCGGGGCATCGTGTTCTGGACGCTCGGTTCGCTGGCGCAGGCGTCGTGGTCCGACGTCGTGCTGGTGACGATCATGGGGGGCGGCGGCATCGCACTTGCCTGGAGTATCGGGCGGGCGCTCGATGTGGTGTCGCTGGGTGAGGTGCAGGCCCAGCACCTGGGCATTCCGGTCGAACGGATCCGCATCATCAGCCTGTTCGCCGCTGCGCTCGCCGCCGCCGGGGCCACCGCTGTCGCCGGGCAAATCCTTTTTGTCGGGCTGGTCATCCCCCATGCGGTCCGCATGCTGATCGGACCGTCGCATCGGGCGCTGATCCTCGGCTCGGCGCTCGTCGGCGCGGTGCTGGTGGCGCTGGCCGATGTCGTCGCCCGCACGATCGTCGCTCCCGCCGAGTTGCCGCTCGGCGTGCTGACCGCCCTGGTGGGCGCACCGGTGTTCTTTCGTCAGATCCGCAAGTCCCGGCTGGGGGAGGCGACGTGACCAACTACGTTCGACGCCTGGTCGGCAGCGCCGCACGAGAGCCAGACCCGGTGCGCCTCGGTCAGGGTGCCGTGGCGCTGGAGGCCAGCGGTATTGTCCTCGCCCGGGGCGGTCGGCAGGTGCTGACCGACTTCAACCTCAAGCTTCACGGCGGCGAGTTGGTGGCGATCATCGGGCCGAACGGCGTCGGCAAGTCGACTGCGCTGTCCGTGCTGGCGGGGGACGTGCCGGCCGACAGCGGCACCGTGTCGGTGCTTGGGAGCGACCCGCAGAGCCTTGCGCCGGTGGAGCTGGCCCGGCGTCGAGCGGTGATGACCCAACACCACCGGTTTCCCTTCGACTTCACAGTGACCGAGGTGGTCGAGATGGGGCGCTGGGCGGCGCCGTCATCGGTCGGCGGCCGAGGAGACGACACCGAATTGGCGGACGCGCTGACCTCGGCAGACCTGGATGGCCTGGCCGAGCGCCCGGTGACCGAGCTGTCGGGGGGTGAACGGGCGCGTGTTGCCTTCGCCCGCATGATGCTTCAGGGATCGCCGGTGGTGCTCGCCGACGAGCCGACTGCGTCGCTGGACCTGCGCCACCAGCACCTGCTGATGCGCCGGCTTCGGGACCGCGCCCGAGCCGGGGCAGCGGTCGCGGCGGTGTTGCACGACCTGGCGCTCGCCGCCGAATACAGCGATCGCGTGGTGTTGTTGGCCCCGGGTGGCGCCACCACCGGGGCCGAACCGGTGGCCGACGTGCTCGTCCCCGAGCGCCTAGAGGACGCCTACGGCTGTCGCATCGTCATCGGTGCTCACCCGGTGAGCGGCACGCCGGTGCCATTTTTCCTCGGGAGTTGAGCAAGCCTAACTATCGTTGTTAGGGTTGCCGACTACGAAGTCCGGACGGCCGTCTCGTGACGGTTTCTTACATGTGGAAAGAGAACGAGATGACACTGAGAACCGCATCACCGCCGAGGCGGGTGACGCCACGCCAAGGCCGCCCGTTCGGCTCAGCTTTGGCTGGACTCGTCGCCGTGGCGACGTTGTTGTTCGGCCTGGTGGCGATGGGCATGTCCGGGGCGAGCGCAGGCGCAGCACCGCAGGCGTCGGTGGCGGTGTCGAAGACTGATGTTGCCGACACGGGTGAGACGGTGACGGTGACGGGTACCGGGTTTGATCCGGCTGCTCATCAGGGCACGCGTCCGCCGTTGGCTGGGCAGAACTCTGGTGTGTATGTGGTGTTTGGGACGTTCGATCAGCCGTGGGCGCCCTCGGCTGGCGCGCCGGGTTCGGCTCGTCGGGTGATCAAGCAGGTATGGGCGTTGCCGGCGGCTCAGCGGGCGATCTTGGATCCGGCTGGAACCAGTCCGGATTTCGTGACGATTGCTGCGGATGGGTCGTTCACCGTTGATCTTGAGGTTGCTCCGGTTTCGGGGAGTGTTGGTGAGTACGGCATCGTGACCTACGCGGGTTCTGGTGCGGTCGATGCCGATCAGGAGACGTTCACCCCAATCACGTTCTCCGAGCCGGCTGCGGCGTCGGTGGCGGTGTCGAAGACTGATGTTGCCGACACGGGTGAGACGGTGACGGTGACGGGTACCGGGTTTGATCCGGCTGCTCATCAGGGCACGCGTCCGCCGTTGGCTGGGCAGAACTCTGGTGTGTATGTGGTGTTTGGGACGTTCGATCAGCCGTGGGCGCCCTCGGCTGGCGCGCCGGGTTCGGCTCGTCGGGTGATCAAGCAGGTATGGGCGTTGCCGGCGGCTCAGCGGGCGATCTTGGATCCGGCTGGAACCAGTCCGGATTTCGTGACGATTGCTGCGGATGGGTCGTTCACCGTTGATCTTGAGGTTGCTCCGGTTTCGGGGAGTGTTGGTGAGTACGGCATCGTGACCTACGCGGGTTCTGGTGCGGTCGATGCCGATCAGGAGACGTTCACCCCAATCACGTTCTCCGAGCCCGGGGCGACGACGACTACTACGTCGACGACCGCCCCGACTTCGACCACCACTCCGGCCTCCACGACCTCGACCACCAGGCCGACCTCGACCACCAGGCCGACCTCGACCACCCGGCCGCCGTCGACCACTGCGCCGTCGACGACACCGAGCACCTCACCGCCAACCACGATCGACCCGCTGGTGCGCGAAGCGCGCAGCGCCACGGGTGCATCCGGTCAGTCGCTCATCGTCGACCCCGCCACCGGGCTCAACCCCGAGGGCGACACGACGAAGGTCACCGGCTCCGGCTATGACGCCGAGGTGGGCATCTACGTGGCGCTGTGCGTCGATAACGGTCCCGGCGTCACCCCGGAACCGTGCGTCGGCGGCGGTGGACCTGACGCAGCCTCATCGGTGTGGATCTCGTCCAATCCTCCCTCGTACGCAGCTGGCCTTGCCGAGCCGTTTGGACCGAACGGCACCTTTGAGGTTGATCTCGAGTTGGCGGCGGCCGACGACTACGTCGACTGCTTGGAGGTTCGCTGCGCAGTGGTGACCAAGGCCGACCACACGGCGAGCGCCAACCGCTCGGCCGACGCTCGGGTGCCGGTCAGCTGGGCCGGGCAGGATCCAACCGAGACCGAGCAGCCGGTCCCGACGACAGCACCCACCACCAAGCCGGGCGGCAGCTCAACGACGCCCACCAGCGCCGCCCCCAAGCCCGGGGACCCTCCGGCGACGAGTGCGCCGCTCGTGCGTGAACCCCGCACCACCAAGGGTGCGTCCGGCCAGTCGCTCACCGTCGATCCGGCCACCGGGCTGGACCCCGATGGTGACACGGTGAAGGTGTCCGGTTCCGGCTACGACCCCAAGTTGGGCATCTACGTTGCGTTGTGCGTCGACAACGGGCCCGGCGTGACCCCGGCGCCGTGCCTGGGAGGCGGAGGCCCCGAGACGGACGCCGACGGAGGCGGCTCGGTATGGATCTCCTCCAACCCGCCCGCCTACGGCGTCGATCTGGCCGAGCCCTTCGGTGCCGACGGAACCTTTGAGGTGGACCTGAACGTGGTTGCGGCCGACGAGTTCGTCGACTGCCTGGAGGTTCGCTGTGCGGTCGTCACCAAGGCCGACCACACGGCGAGCGCCGACCGTTCGGCCGACGCCCGGGTTCCGGTCAGCTGGGCCGGGCAGGATCCGGCCGAGTCGGAACAGCCCGTGTCGACGACGAGCATCCCCGGTGCGGGTGCCGGCGGCACGCCGGTGACCACCCTGACGGTCACGCCGAACGCCGCGGCTGTTGCCACGCCAAACGCTGCGACCGCCGTTGCCCCGAAGGTGGCCGGCGCGACGCAACTCGGCGCGGTGACGGGCGGCTCCAGCCCGACGACGCTGGCGTCGACCGGCGCCTCAGCCCGGTTGCTGGTGCTCGCCGCAGCCGCTCTGATCCTGGCCGGAATCGCCGGCCGAATCCTGTCACGACGAGTGAGGAACTCATGACCGAATCAACAGCAACCATCCCCGAAAGCCTCTCCGCTCATGTGCGGGAGGCTACAGCCACCGAGCACACCGAAGCGGAGAACTCCGCCTTCATCGTGGCGCTCATGGGTGGTGACGTGCCCCTCGCCGGTTACGTCGGCTATCTCCAACAGCTGCGGGCCGTCTACGAGCTGCTCGAAGGAATCGTCAACGATGACCGCCACGGTGACGTGATGGGGACGTTCCACGACCCTGGGCTTGAGCGTCTTCAGGCGCTCGAGACCGACTTGGACTGGCTCGAACTTGAGCTGGACGCGTCAGGTGCGCAGGCACCGTCCACCGTCCTGCCCGCCACCCGGACGTACCTGGGCGACATTGAGGCGGCGGCGAACGACCCGAACTACGCGGCGCCACGGTTGCTGGCCCATCACTACATCCGATACCTGGGCGACCTGTCGGGCGGTTTCTTCGTCGGCAAGCGCATCCGAGAGATCTATGGTCTCACCCCGGACGGGGGAGCGTCGGTCTTCGATTTCCCGGAGATCGTCGGCCCGGGCGCTTGGAAGCAGCGATATCGGGACAACCTGGATGCGTTGGAGTGGTCGGCCGAGGAGCAGCAGGCCTTCGTCGATGAGGCCAAGGCTGCGTACCTCCATCACTCGAAGGTGTTCGACGAGCTGGCTGAGCTTTAGCAAGCCGGAGGCGCTTCGTCGCCAACCCCATCTGCCGTCACCGGTCGAGGGGGTTGGCGACGAGCATCCCTTCTTGGTGGGCCGCCTCGCACAGTGCGAAGTCGGCGCTGGTAAACACGTCTGCGCCGACCAACGTTGCGGCGGCCAAGTGCACGGCGTCGTAGCCCCGCAATGCGTAGTGGGGTGCCAGCTTTCGGGCTCGCTCGATGACCTCCACGTCGACCTCGATGATGTCGAGCTGCTCGACCAAGTCATCAAGTGAATGCTCGGCCACGTGGAATGCCTCCAACGTCAGTCGACCTTGACGGTGTGCCGCCGCAAGCGCCGCCGCGGCCTCGACCTCGATCAGGCTGACCGCCACCAGTGACCGCGCGTCCCCCCAAACAGCGTAGGCAGCGTGGGTGCCTGCTTCGGCGACGATCAACTTCACGAGCATTGAGGTGTCAACGTAGGTCGTCATGATTGCTGCCCGCTTCAGCTGCTTAGCGCCGCTGTTCAGCAACCAGGTCGCTGACCGACCCGGAGGCATGAACGGGCTGCGGCAACTTGCGGATCTTTGACCTTGCAGGCCGGACCACACCGGCCTCGATCAGCTGAGCCAAGCGGTCGGTTGACGCGTCGATAGAGATCAGACGTGCCACGGGCCGTCCATGCTCGGTGACCGTGATCTCGGCACCCTCCTTCACGCTGGCCAAGTGCCTGCTGAGGTTGTTCTTCAGGTCTCGAACGCCGACCTCGACCCGTTGTGTAGCTACATCCATACCTAGATTGTAGCCTCACGGTCAACTGCGTACCTGGCCGGCTTCCCAGCGCTCGATCAGGCCCGATGCCCGGTCGGTCTTGCGTCGCACCGCCTGGTCGATGGCCTCGGCCTCGCCGATGATGGTCAGCCTTGTCTTGGCCCGGGTGACAGCCGTGTAGAGCAGTTCCCGGGTGAGAATCGGCGAGTCGGGAGGGGGCAGGATGACGACGGCGTGATCGAACTCCGAGCCCTGGCTCTTGTGGATGGTGATGGCGTGAAACGGTTCGACCGCGTCGAGGTGGGACAGCGGCACCGTGCGCAGCTCGGGACCTGCCAGAACCCCGGTGGGATGACCATCGGAGTCGATGATGACCACGGCATCGCCGTTGGCCAGGCGGTTGGCCTGGTCGTTGGCGGTCACCAGCCAGGGCGTGCCGACGGCAAATCCACGCGTCCCGAACGATCCCGGGCGGGTCTGGCCCAGCAGCTCGGCGATTCGCTCGTTCCAGGCCTCCACCCCCGACCCGCCCCGACGGTGGGCGCACAGCAGGCGGATGGCACCGAGGGCGTTGACCGCGGCCTGGGCATCGCCCTCCAGAGCGGCGTCGTAGACGCCCTCGGCCGCGTCGAGTGCCAGGCGCTCAAGCTCCGGGGGCACATCGCCCCACGCGGAGGCGGTGACCGGCACCCAGGTGACGGCTCCGTGCTGGGCCTCGAGCGTGGTGCGAACGCCGTCGGCGTCGCCCCGCCGAAGCGCGTCGGCCAACTCGCCGATGGGGGAGTGTTCGCCGAAACGATGGCTGCGGTCGAGCCGCACGACGGCGTCGGCCAGCGGGCTTGCCTGGTGGGTCAGGTCGCCGAGCACCGTGCCGGCCTCCACGCTGGTGAGCTGATCGGGGTCGCCGACCAGCACCAGGCGGGTTCGGGGCGACAGGGCGTCGAGCAGCTTGGCCATGAGGGGCAGCGACACCATCGACGACTCGTCGATCACGACCACGTCGTGGGGCAGCGGCCGGTCGGCGTCGTGGCGAAACCGGGTTGGGTTGTCGAAGTCGTATCCGAGCAACCGGTGGATGGTCGTAGCAGTGAGGTCGTTGAGATGGTCGGCCACGGCCTCGTCCAGGCCGGCGTTGTCGACCGCCTGACGGAGCGCTTCGGTCATCCGGGCAGCGGCCTTGCCGGTTGGTGCGGCGAGGGCGATCTGTGGCGGTCGCCCGCCGTCCGCTCCCCGGTCCGCGGCTCCGGCGACCAGCAGCGCCAGAAGGCGGGCGATCGTGTAGGTCTTGCCGGTCCCGGGGCCTCCGGCGATCAGGGAGGCCGGTCGCCTCAGCGCCTCGGTCACCGCCAGCCGTTGCCGGCTGGGCGCGCCGGCTGCGTCGAGCGGCAGCAGGTCGTCGAGCAGGGCCGGATCGATTGCGCTCGGCGTGACCCCGCCGCCGCCCTCGGCGTGGTTGGCGGTGGCTCGCTGGTCGACGGCGCCGATCACCTGGGACTCATATCGCCAGTAGCGCTCCAGGTAGAGACGACTCTCGTCGAGGATCAGCGGGGGAACCCGGCGCTGCTCTCCGTCGAGGTCGGCCCAGGCCGGAAGCGGGGTGCGCTCGACCAGCGGCGACGCGGCGACCAGTTCGATCCAGCCGTTGTCCTCGGGCCAGGCCAAAGCGTCCAGTGCATCGCCGTCCGCTCCGTCGACCACCAGCCGCTCCGGGGCGGTGCGTAGGTCGACGCAGATGTGACCGCGGCTCGGCGAACGCACCGCAAGCGCGATGGCCAGGATCAGGTCACCAACCGTCGGATCTTCAAGTGAAACGCCGCCGATGCGCAACAGCGCAGCCGTCACCTGGTGTTCCTCCAGGCCGAAGACCCCGGCAGCGGCGTACTCAACGAGCGCCGAGGTGACCGCCTCGAGGTACTCGTCGACCGGGGAACCATGGTGGGTCACCCAGGAGCCTGGCCGGGTGTCGGTCGGCCTCATTGGGTCACCTCCTCAAGCGTTGCTCCGGCCAGCAGGTTGGACAGCGCCAGGATCAGGCCGGTCGGCGGCTGCCAGGTGAACACGCCGTAGGTGCGCCCGTCGGCGGTGGTCGCCGTGTCGGGGCCGGCCATGCCGCGAAGAAACAGGTAGGCCGCCCCGCCGAGGTGCACATCCGGGTCGTAGCCGGGCAGCCGCCAGCGCAGGTAGCGGTGCAGGGCCACCTCGTAGAGCAGCGCCTGGAGCGGGTAGTCGTGGGCGACCATGGCGTCGACGAGCCGGTCGGGATGGGCGGCCTCCGGGTCGACGGCGCCCCACGGCGCCAACAGGTTGGTTTTGTAGTCGGCGACGACGTAGCGATCCGGTTCGCCCGCCGACCCCCGGGCGCGGATTGTCAGGTCGATCGAGCCGGTGAGCATGCCCGCCAGGGGCAGCGTCGCTGCGGTGCCCAGCGCAAAGGTTCTCCCGGCCAACGGGTCGTCGGGCGGCAGCCAGTGATCGACGAGCCGGGTGAGGTCGGCGCCGGTCGGGCGGGAGGCGCCTTCGAGCGGCAGGTCGAAGTCGAGCTCCCGAAGCTGATCGGCCCGGGGCAGGCCCGCCAGGGTGAGCGAGCCGAGCGAGCCACCCATCGGCGTGAGCGTCGACGCAGCGACCGCAACGGCGAGGCGCTGTTGGTCGAGTTCGTCCGGAGGCGATCCGGCGGCGATCACCCGGGCGAGCTCACCCTCAAGGTCGGGCGCCTGCAGGTCGGCCTCCTCCAGCACCTCGTGAACCAGGCTGCCGAAGGCCGTGCCGGCTCCAAGGTCGACCCAGGGGTCGGGGGACGCGCTCGGCAGATCGGCAGCTGCGGCCCCGGGGGTCGGCAGCGCCGCTGTGGCGGCGTCGGCGTCGAGGGGTGGCTCGCCGCCCTCATCGTCGGCGGCGGTGTCGCCCCGGCCGGTCGCATCCTCGGGCCGTTGGGCGGTGCGAATGGTTGAGCCGTCGTGGTCGGCGGTCAGCGCGGAGAACGACCAACGTCGCGACGGGGGCCCCATGTCGCGGCCCCAGACGTCGATCGTCAGATCGTCGAATGGCACCGGACTGGTCGCCGAGGATGCGTCGCTGGACGAGGGCCCTGAGATGAACGTCTCCAGCGCAACAGCGCCGTCGGGAGCGTTTGCCTGCACCAGCCCGACCGCATCGCGCAGGTCGGACATCGTCGTGAGCGCATCGAGCCCCGCCAACTGAGCAAGTCGGCACATCAGACGCGACTTGTGTGACTCCCGCGCCCCCGGTGCGGCCCAAACGATGAGTTGTTCCTTCGCCCGGGTGAGCGCCACGTAGGCGAGCCGGTCGCCCTCCTCGGCGACCGCCGCCTTGGCAGCGTCGCGGGCCTCACCCTTCGTCTCGAGGGCGACCCGCAGCATCGCCTCGCCGGAGATCGGATCATGGGTGACGACCGGGGCCGTGACGTTCATGGGCGCGGTCCACAGGTAGGGAACCATCACCACCCGGTTTTCGAGGCCCTTGGAGACATGCACGGTCATCACCATGACGGCGCCGCCGTCGGCCTCGGTGCGCCGTTGCAGCACCTCGGTCGCCTGCTCCTCGGGGTCGGCAGAGGCCGTGAGCGCCTCGAGGGCGCTGGACGCCGAGGTCCCCCGTGCCCCGGTGCGGTCGCTGAGCAACTCCCACAGGTGGTTGAGGTCGGTGAGGTGCCGCTCACCCCCTGGCATCGCCAACAGCCGAGTGCCAAGGGTGGACCCGGCGCCGTGCGAGGCGACCGAACGATCGCCCCCAGCGGAGGCGTTCGCTCCGGAGACGCGGGTTCGCAGGTGGTGAGCGAGTTCGGCCGCGCCTCGCCGGCGCAGGATCAACGAGTCGTCCCGGAGCCCAATTTGAAGTTGGGCCAGCTGCTCGTCTTTCAGAGCGTCGACGTCTCGAGCGCTCAGGCCATGGAACCAGCCCAGCGCCGCCGCCCTTACCCGGGTTGAGGATGCTGGACGCTCCATCGCCCAGAGGAGGCGACGGATCTGGTCGGCGGCGGGGGAGTCCATCACGCTGCCTGCCCGCCCGAGCACCGCCGGCAGTCCGGCCTCGGCCAGAAGGCGTTGGATGCGCGCTGCGTCCTTGTTGGAGGTCACCAGCACCGTGATCTCCTCGGCGCGAACGCCGGCGGCGAGCGTGGAACGAACCTGGGCGACGAGATCGAGCCCGACGAGATGGCGGATGAGCCCGATGGGTGTCGGGATCGCCTTGCCGTTCTTTTGGTACTCCGGTGGGTGAACCTCTTGATAGGCGGGCATGTCGAAGGAGCGGAACGTCAGAGCCGGGTGGGCGTCGCTCGCTCCGTCGCTGGTGCGGGCAGCGATGACGGGGTCGTAGCCGATCGTGTGGGCGCCATCGGGTGACGACCCGAAGCGGCTGCCGGCGAACAGCGAGTTGAGCGCTGCGATCAGCTGAGGGGTGCTGCGCCAGTTGCGGTCCAGTCGGCGCTGGCGCTCGACCACCTGTTTGGCGTCGAGGTAGGTGGAGATGTCGGCGCCGCGGAACGAGTAGATGGCCTGTTTCGGGTCGCCGACCAGCACCAGCGTTGGGCTGTCGGCTCGGTCGCCGCCGGCGAACAGCAGGCGAAACACCTCCCACTGAACGGGGTCGGTGTCCTGAAACTCGTCGATCAGGGCGACCCGGAAGCGACGTCTGAGGATGTCGACGACGCCCGAGTTCTTCGGGCCGTTCACCGCTGCGGCAACCCGGTTGAGCAGCTGCTGGTAGGTCATCAGCGAGCGTGCGGCCAGGCGGCGGTCGAGCTCGTCGAGCCCGTCGGTGGTCAGCTGAGCCAGACGGTTGTGGTCGGGCTCATCGGGGTGGCCGGCGACCACGATGCCCGGGTGGGTCGAGCCCATCCGAATCGCCTCGGTGAGCTTTGCGAGCTTGGGGAGCGTCCCTTCGGCGGTGCTCTTGGCGAGTGCCTGGCCGGCCAGCAGGTCGGCGGCGATCTGGGTGATGAGTGTTTCCTCGTCGGCGAGCAGCTTCAGCGCCGGGTCGAGTGGCACGTTCACCCCGAGCGTGGTCAGCACCTGCTGGCAGAACCCGTGGATGGTGGTGATCGTGGCGGTGTCGAACTCCTCGGCGGCGATTCGCAGCCGGGTGCTGGCATCGGTGTCGGTGGTTGTGGCCGCCCGTTGGCGGAGCACCCGCCGCAGCCGGTCTCGAAGCTCGCCCGCCGCCGCCCTGGTGTAGGTCACCAACAACAACTGGCTGATGGGCAGCGCGTCGCGCTCGATGAAGTTGGCGGCAAGGTGGGTGAGCGTGAAGGTCTTGCCGGTACCTGCCGAGGCCTCGATCAGGGTGCTGGAGCGCGGCAGCGCTTCGTCGAGTGAGAACACCCCGACGCCCGCTGCCGGGAGCGATTCCGGTGTAAACAGCCGGTCGCTCACGCTGCCGCCTGAGGGGTCTGGGAGTTGAGCGATCCGGAGACCGATGCGTCGAATGCCGACCAGATCACGTGCGCCAGGCGCCTGGCTCGGCTCGGCTCGGCCGGGTTGCCCGGATCGTCGCTTCGTGCGGGTAGCGATTCGTAGTCGTGTTCGGACAGATCGCCCCATATCTCGCGCGTGGCGGCCTCGTACCCGTCGCCGATTCGGGCGCCGCCGGGAAGGGTGAAGTCCCAGTTGCCGGTGGGCAGCTTCTTGCGGCCGCACAGCTTGGCTGCGGTCTCGGGCCACAGCGGGAGGGGCTCCGACAGGTTGCGGAGGTACAGGTCGACGAGGGTGCCGAGGGCCGCACCGGCGACGGCCGATCGCTGCGCGGCATCGTCGCCGACGATCGTCGGCTGCAGGGTGGCCGCCGCTGGGATCTTGACACCCTTCTGGGTGCGGTCGTTCGCCCGGCCTATGGCGATGCCCTGCCAGGCCACCGACGGGTCCTGCGCCGCCAGTACCAAAATGTCGAGCCACAGCCCCAGCTCGTGCTTCGGCTTCAGTCGTCGGGCCCCGATCCTGACCGGTCCGGGCCGGGTTGGGTCCACCTCGGTGACCACGCCTCGTAGCGATCGCCCCCCGGACAGCTCCAGCTCGATCGGGATCGATGCGGTGCCGGGGCGGGTCACCCCGACCCGTTCGCACTCCTCGAGGATGACCTTGGTGAAGGTGAAGACGTCGGCCACGGCCGACTCGCCCAGCTCACCCGGCGGCAGCTCGCCCGAGGCGCGGGCGACCGACGCCCATTGGGCGTGCGCAACGTCGAGGTCGCCGACGCTCCACGTGGCCTCGAGCAGTTCGGTGTGGAGCTGATACTTGTGCAGGGGGTCCACCTCGACCGGGTGGAGTTCGTCGCCGAGTTCCTCCTGCCTGGGCAGGCCCACGCCCAGGCGTTGAGCCAGGAACGCCGCCGGGGGGCCATCGAGGAAGCGGTGGAGGTCGGCGAGCTCGATGATGCCGCCATCGTGATCGTCGCCCGTGGGCGCCGGTAGTGACCCGTCGAGAAATGGCACCGACCTGCGCTCCCCGTCGGTGCCGCTGCGCGACCTGGCCTCGGCCAGGCCGATCGGGCTGAAACTCCAGGGACCGTCGGCGGCCAGCGCGCCCGGTTGAAAGTTGACCGAATCGAAGTCATGACGGGGGTGGGTGACGAGCGCGTCGCCCCCGGGGAGGCTGTCATCGCCGGACTCGGCCGGCTTCAACTCCTCCAGCAGCTCGGAGAGCACCACCGGCAACGGAACCTCGGCGTTGGTGGCCGGGTCGCGTCCCGTGGTGGTGATGATCAGCCGGTCGCCGGCGGCCAGCACCTCCTCGAGCAGCAGCTGGCGACCATCGGCTCGCGGGTCCCGGTCGCCGAGCGCCGGTGAGGCGGCGAGCAGGTCGTCGGCATCGGCGGTGCCACTGCCGAGGATGTCGGCATCGATGCCGAGCAGACAGATGACCCTGGCCGGTACCGACCGCAGCGCCTGCATCGGTCCCAGCGTGACCGCTCCCTCGGCCGGGCCGCCCCGGCGGCGCACGGCCGAGAGGCTCTCGGTGGCGGCAGCCCGAAACTCCCCGACGCTGAGCAGCGGATCGGGCGCCGTTCCGTGGATAAGCGGGCTTGTCTCCGGTTGCAGGTCGCTCAGAACATCGAAGAGGTGACGCCGCTGCCAATCGTTGTCGGACTGCTGATCGGTGAGCGCCTCGAGCGATTCGAGGACCCAACCGATCCAGGTGGAGAGGGAGAGCAGCGGCGTGCCGGGCCGTTCGGTGGAGCCCACCGGCGGGCCGACGTCCAGCGCCCGAACCTCGTCGATGCACTGCCGCAGCTGGCCGACGGCCGCAGCCAGGCGGACGATCAGCCGGACGTCGCTGCCCTCGATGTCGACCGGAACGACGTTGCCCAGGCCGGGAACCAAGGTGCGTGAGGCAGTGGTGACGCCGAGCAGGACCCGTTCGACGCCGTCCGCCCAGGTGGTTGCGGTGAAGGAGGCGGGCAACCCGTGAGCGCGCCGATGCTCGCCGTCGAGCCCCCAACGGATGCCGGCGCGTCTGGCCCAGTCGCCGAGCTGGTCGACGTCGTCGTCGCTCAGGCCAAAACGGGCGGCAACCGGGGGCAGCGCCAAAAAGTCGAGCACTTCGCCGACGGTGGCCCGACCATCGACCAACCCGAGGATTGAGAGAAACGCCTGGGCGATCGGATGATCGGTGCCGGGTGAGCGAACCGCCGACCACACCGGAAACGGTGCGAGGCCGTCGCCGCCGGGGCCGGCTGCCTCCTCCGCCCAGCTGTGGGACGCCACCGTCGGATCGGATGGACCGGGAGCGAATGCGGAGGCGACGAGCGGACCGTAGGCGTCCACGTCCGGACACAGCACCAGAACATCGCCGAGCGTGAGCGTCGGATCCTCCATCAACGCGTGGGCGACGGCGCTTCGCAAAATCTCCACCTGCCGAGTGGAGCCGTGGGCCCGGTGGACGACCAGGCTGCGATCGGTCCCGCCCGATGGAGGGAGCGTGTCGGTCAACTCTGCGACGGGACGGTTGGAGCGGATGGCCTGTTGAAGTTGGCCGAGCACGTTCGTCTCACCAACCGATGGGTGCTCGTCCTTTACTGCGGCGGTCGCAGCGCTGGCGTGGCCGGCTCCCCAGAGCAGCGCCGCTTCCTGTGCCGGTCGCGACCACCTGGTGAGCAGCGGGTTGCCGCCGTCGCTCGTTCGGGCACGTGGCCGCTCGGGTAGCCAAGGCCCAAGTTGTTTCGCGGCGCCCCGCTCGTGCATGGCGCGCCACTGGGGCAGGGAGGGCGTGAGCCACAGCACCGCCACATCGCAGTGTTCGCCCAGTGCGGGCAGCAGCGAGAACCACACCGGCGGAAGCGCCGACAGGCCGAAGAGGGTCAGGCGCGGTGGCAACTTGATGCGGGCGAGATTGTCGTCGATGCCATCGAGCTGTTCGGCCAGCCGCTCGGCCGGGCTCGGCTCGTCAATGCGGGCCCGAACCCGGCGCCACAGCTCGCACTGCCACAGGGGAGAGGCGCCCGAGCGGGGGCTCCGCGTCATCGGGTGCCCCCTGCCATCGACATCGTTGCCCGCTGCCCACTGACGGACGAGTTCGGGGCGATGGCGGGAGTACCTATCGAACAGGTCGGCCAGGTGTCGGGCACGGCCGTACCAGGTGCCGTTCGATGGCTGGGGTACCTGGCCGGCGCGCTTGGTGCCGGCCGCCACCCGTCCCGCCGGACCCAAGGCGGCGTCGCCGGCACCCCGCTGGAGCTCATCGAGCACCACCCACACCAGGTTGGAGAGGGCCCACGGGTCGCTGTCGGGCGCGCCGAGCAGGCGGGTGAGCAGGCCGTCCGGAAACGGAAACTCGATGTTGGCCACGATGCCGTCAGCCTCGACCGCCCCGCCGTGGCTCGCACCCAACCGCCGGGAGAGCTGCCGGGTGGTCCACTGCCGCACGCCGAGGTTGGCCACCGCCACCACCTCGGCGGCCAGCGGATCGTCGAGCGGCTGGCTGAGCCGGTCGGCCAACGGATCGATGAGGTCACGAAGCGACTCTCCGACGATCAAGGCTGGCTGGCCCACGCTCCCCACCATCTCACGCCACCTCGGCCGACGACCCCGCAGCCGATGATGCCCCTGCCGGCGGGTTGCCGATCAGCTGGGTCAGCTCGCTGCGACCGCCGCCCATGGGCGTGACCTCGATCGCCACCGGCAGCACCGCCTTCAGCTCTTCGACGTGGGTGATCACGCCGATCATCTGACCCTCGGAACCGAGGTGGTTCAACACCTCGATTGCGGTGTCCAAGCTGTCGGCGTCGAGGCCACCAAAGCCTTCGTCGATGAAGGTGGCACCGATGTCGCGGCCAACCCGCTGGGTGGCGATCGTGTCGGCCAGGCCTAGGGCCAGGGCGAGCGATGCCTGGAAGGTCTGGCCGCCCGACAGGGTGCGCACCGGCCGGCGGGTGCCTGTCTCGGCGTCGGCGATCGACAGGTCGAGTCCGTGCTTGGACCGTTGGTCTGCCGCCTCGTCGTCGACGTGAATCTGGAAACGACCACGGCTCATCGCCCCCAGGCGGCGGTTGGCCGAGGTGACCACCTCGCGCAGGTGGTGGGCCAGGACCCACGCCTCCAGCGTGACCCGCTGTGCATTGTGGCCTCGGCACATGCGCGCCAGGCGGTCGGTGGCCTCGTAGTCGGCCTGCGCAGCGGCCCGCTCATCACCCCGGCCATCCAGCTCGGCGATGGCCCGGCGTGCACGACCGAGGTGATTGCGTGCAGTGGAGGCGTGCTCGATCAGTCGGTCGGCAGCGTCGGTGGTGTCAGCCAGCTGGGTGGCCAGCCCGTCGAGGTCGGGGGCAATCAGGCTGAGCCCGCCCTCGACAATGGCGACCAACCGTTGGGTGAGGGCGAAACCCTCGCCGTCCCAACGGTTGATCGAGGCTTCCAACCTGCGTCGCTCGGATTCCTCGAGTGCTGCGGCCGTGACATCGTCGATGTCGTTGAAACCCTGGCGGGTCAACGAGGACCGAAGGGCAGCCTGGGACTCGAGGTCGGTGTGGGCCGCAGCGTCGAGACGACCGAGCGAGGATGCGGCCCGTCGCCCAACCGTTGCCAGCGTTTCGCAGCGTTGCGCCAACTGCGCATGGGGCCAGATGGCATCCGGCGACGACAGCTGAGCGGTCGCCTGCACCTGAAGCTGGTCGGCCTGGGCAGCTGCGGCGTGCTGTTGTTCGGCGGCCTTCGAGCGCTGAGGTGTGAGGTTCTCGATCTGGAGGGCCAGCTCTGTCCGATGCTGGTCCAATTCGACGACGGCCTCGACGGCGGCGAGACAGCGCCGGTTGTCGTCCGCTGCGGTCGCAACTCGTGTCTCCAGGTCGGCGGCGGCCTCATCCGCCGAGTCGCCCAGCTGCTCGAGAAGGGCGGCGAGTCGCTCGCTCCCGGCGGCTTGTTGGCCGTGAGCCGTTCGGTCGCGCTGCTCCAGGCCCTGGCGCTGCTGCGCCAACTCGGTCAACCGATGCTCGATGTCGGTCACGGCCACGGCAGCAGCGACGGCCCGATCGACCAGGTTGTGGGCCGCACGGTGACGTTCTGTGAGCCCGGCGATCGATTCGGCGGCGTCGTCGCCCAACTCGGCGACACACTCGTCGAGCCGGTCCTGGAGCGCCGAATGCTTGCTGATAGCGGCCATGTTGGCTGCGTGGGCGCGTTCGAGGTCGGCGGTGGAGACGGGCTTCGCCCCGGCCGGCGCAGTCGCGAGGTGCGGGTGTTCTGCCGAGCCACAGACCGGGCAGTCGTCGCCATCGATGAGCGCGGCCGCCAAACGAGGCGCCGCATCGGCGGTGAAGGCGGCCATGAGGTCGGAGTAGACGGCGGCATGACGCTGCACCGCAGAGGCGGCGTCGGCCAGCTCGGAACGGGTCTGGTCTCGGCGCTTCGCCAGCCGAAGTGCCGTCGCAGCTCGTTCGGCCTCGCCGCGATGATCTGCGACGCATGCGGCTACCTGACGGGCGGCATCCCGCTGGGCGGTGAGACGGTCGGCTTCGACCGTGAGCGCCTGCGTCTGCTGTGCCACGGCAGCGAGCTCAACGTCGATGTCGGCCAAGGCGAGACGCTCGCCGTCGAGGGCAATCCGAGCGTCGCGCAGCCCGGTCGCGTGGGTCAGCGCAGCCTGGGCCCGGTCTGCGCCGCCGGCCAGCGCAGCGAGTTCTTGGCGCTCGGCGTCCAGCGAGCGCTGTTGGATCGCCAGCTCGTCCAGCTTCGCGCTCAGGTGCGACACCTGCTTCGCCGCAGCGTCGGCCTGGTCTTGGCGGGCCGAGGCCTGCCGGGCCAACTCACGGGCCTTGGCGATCTCGCCGGCGCGACCCCGGAGCTCGCCGGCGCCCCGGTCGGCGAGTTGGGCCAGGGCTTCGAGCCCATCGGCGAGCCGAGCCCGATCGGATGTGGGGACACGGGTCAGGTCGAGGTGGCCCGCATCGATGAGCCAGCCGGGTAGGGCGGTCGCCGACCCTGCGGAAGCCTCGGCCAGCACCGAGGCGGCGGGCGGCGCTCCGCACTCGTTCGGCCAGAGCTCGATCAGTTCGGTGAGCTCAGAGGCCGTCTGCCGCAGGGCGGTCTCGGCGGATGTCTGTGCATCGGCCAACTGGAGCGAAGCTCGTTGAGCGACCTGGTGGGCGTCGGCGACCCCGGCGGCGCGCAGCGCCGCATCGAGCTGCAACCTGTTCGCCTCCATCCCGTCGAGTCGCTCGATCCGCCTCTCGAGCTGCGCACGCTCGGTGCGGAAGCCGGCCTGACGCTCGGCGAGCTGATGTGCTGCGTTGAGCGCTCTTTCGGCGTCATTGCGTGCCGCCCGGTGCTCGTCGCGGCGCCGGTCGAGCAGCGCCACTCCATGGAGTTCCAGCCGCTCTGCCCGGTCGCCGAGCGAGAACGTCGTCGGCACCCCCGCGTTGGCCGTGGGCTGAGGAGCGGACGAAGTCGGCCCGCCTGTTGGGTCGCCGGTCGTCGCCGCGTCGAGAGCGGAGGAAACCTCGCCCTCGGTCTCGTCGCTGTCCTCGGCCGCAGTGCCGCCGAAACCGTCGTCGGGAACCAGGCTGAGCTGGCCGGGCCCGGCGGCTCCTCGCCGCGTTCGTTTGCGTCCGGCATCCGGTTCGGTGGTCTGGCCGGCAACTGGCTCCGGCTGCTCGGCCGCCTCGACCATCGATGTGAACGTGGCCTCCGTCGGGGAGGACCTCGTCAACGGCGGCAGCTCGATACCTTGCGCCTCGACGAGTGCCTGCAACGCATCCAGCTCGGCGTCGGCGGTGTCTTCCGAGCGGGACACCTCGGCGATCATCGAGTTGCGTCGCGTCTCGGCGGTTTTGGCTCGTCGGTCCAGCAGCTCTTGGGCTCGCTCGAAGCCTGCGGTGTCGAAGAGCGTGCGCAGCAGCTTGGTTCGTTCGTCCGACGTGGCGTGCAGCACCTCCTGGAAGCGGCCCTGTGGCAACAGCACCACCTGTTGAAACTGGGCGGGGGTCAGGCCGACCAGGTCGGCGCAGATGCGGTTGGTCTCGGCCCAGCGGTGCGCCATCGGCTCCCAGGCGCCGGCCGACCGCCGGTGCAACTCGACCGACTGCTTCTCGGTGGTGCTGCCGGTGCCCCGCAGCTTTGGACGATCCTGCTCTGGCTGACGCACCACCCGATAGGCGGTGTCGTCGACCGTGAAGGTGAGCGATACCGAGGTGAGGTGTCCAGGGTCGGCGGCGTCGGAACGGACCTTGCCCTCCCGCAGCCGGTTGCCGGGCAACTCGCCGTACAGCGCCCAACACATCGCGTCGAAGATGGACGTCTTGCCGGCGCCGGTCGGACCGGACACGACGAACAGCCGGGTGTCGGCCAGCGCATCGAAGTCGACCTCAGCCCGAGTGGCGTAGGGACCGAACGCCTCGATGACGAGTTGGTTGGGCTTCATGGCTGAGCCCCAGTCCCAGCCATCGACGGGGTTGTTGGGACGCCAGCGGCGTGATCGCCGGGCGATGCGTCATCAACGTCGGCGGAGAACGCCTCGGCCAAAACCTCGCCCAGCAACTGTTCGTCGGATGAGGTGAGCGGCTCGGTGCTGAGCTCGTCCCAGAACGATCTGGCTGCCTCGATCGGGTCGAGGGCTCGCACCTCGGAGCTGGTGGCCTGCGACGGGGCCCTGCCCGTGCGGTCGGGAAGGTGCCCGATCTCGACCAGGTGGGGAAAGTGTCCGCCCAAGATCCGTCGGGCATCAGCTGGAAGCACGGGGTCGGTCAACTCAACCCGCACGTACGCAGAGCGCTCGTCCAACTCCGGCGCTTTGGCTACGAGGTCGTCCAAGCGCCCCCGGCGAAGGATGACCGGCCGCCCGGCCTCCACCGGGATCGCCTCGATGCTGACGGCGCCGCTGCGGTCCATGTCGACGACCAGCACTTCCTTTTTCGTGCGGTCGTCCGTGGAGAACGAGTACGCCAGCGGGCTGCCGCTGTACCGCAGTTGGTCGCGTCCATCCACCTTTTGACTGACGTGGAGGTGGCCGAGCGCACCGTAGGAGAAGCCGTCGAAGCGCCGGGCCGCCACCTGGCCGGCGTCGCCGACGGCCAATTGGCGCTCGGACCCACCTGCGAGCCCGCCCGACACGAAGGCATGGGAGATCACCAGGGAACGAGGTGCCCCCTCGGCCGCCGTCCGGGCCAGGTCGAGGTGGTGGGCGAGGACGCGGTCGTGCGTGCGCCATGGACCGTGACGGCCGGCTTCGAGGTGCGCGGCCTCCACCTCGTCGGACCGGTCGGCCGGCAAGGCGGCGGGGGAGAGGAAGCCCACCGCTGCGACGGCGAGGGGCCCATCGGAGAACTCCCAGCGGTGCAGTTGGCCGGCGCTGGCGAAGCCACCCCGCACCAGCACGCCCGAGCGTTCGGTGAGGCCGTCGTAGGCCGACAAGCGCTCGGCCGAATCGTGGTTGCCAGCGATGGCGGCCACCTTGATGCCGGACGACACCAGCCGCTTGACCGTCGAGCGGAACAGCGCCACCGCTTCGGTCGGGGGAACGTCGCGGTCGTACACATCGCCAGCGATGACGACCAGCTCCGCACCCTCGGCGACTGCCAGGTCGACCAGCCACTCGCAGAACACCCGCTGGTCGTCGATCAGCGCGTGTTCCCCAAGGCGTCGCCCGAGATGCCAGTCGCTGGTGTGGATGAACTTCATGTGGATCGACCCTACGGATCAGGTGTGACAGCGAAGCCGAGGCCCCGAGCCCGGAGTGTGGATCGGCTTGTCCGGAGCGATGGCCCGCAGACGAGCGCAGCCGGTGCCCAAACCACACGCGTGTCATTCACTCTACGCCACCGGTTACGACAACATCGACGTCGCCGTCGTTACGGGGGAACATCCGGTGCTCGATGCCGAGGCGATGGGCGGAATCCCACTGTACGAGCGTGTCTCGGGGGCGTTCGCCGAAGCGCAGATCACCGCCATCGGCCATTTATGGGACACCGCGAAGTTCCGCGAACTCGACCGCAGGTTGCTGACGAGATGACACCGGCGGAACCCAGCCCGGATGTGGTTATCCGCCGGCTCCGGATGATGCGGGACGCGCTGGAGACCCTTGACGGATTTCGAGGGGTGGACGCCGACCGGTTGGACGGCGACCCGGTCACCCGAGCAGCGGTCGAGCGGCTGCTCCAGGTGATTGTGGACCTGGCCTTCGACATTAATGCTCACCTCGTTGCCACAACCCTGGGGCGCTCTCCCGAGACCGGCCGTGCCTCGTTTCATGACCTCGTCGAAGCTGGTGTGCTCGACCCCGCGCTCGCCGTCACGCTGGCACCGGCCGCAGGGCTCAGAAGTGTGTTGGTGCATCACTACGTCGATCTGCGGATGGACCTGATCGCTGAAGCGGTTCGCACAGTCGGAGATGGGTTTCCCGCCTACATCACCGCCGTGGCTCGCTACCTCGAACCATCCTGACCTGGCCACGCTGACCCCGATCGCTCGGTGGGCAAACCCAGCTCGGCAACCCGGTCGTAGTCGTCGTCGATCAGCGTGACGTCCTTGCCGGCCCGGGCGAGCAGGCTGGCGGCGATCGACGCTCGAAAGCCTGTGGCGCAATGGACGAACAGGTGCTCGTCGGGCACTTCGTCGAGGTGGTCGAGCAACTGATGGATGGCGACGTGGGTCGCGCCGGCCAGGTGGCCGTCGGCCCATTCGTCGTCCCGGCGCACGTCCAGCACCACCCCGCCGTGCTCACTCCGATGCTTGACAACGTGATCGAAGGTGATCGCCGGATAGGACGAGTGCTCGTGACCCTCGCCCCAGACCTTCGGACCGCCAGCGGCGCCGCCGGCGGGGCGGTCAATGCCGATGCGAACCAGCTGACGCTGGGCCTCCGCCAGATCCTCGATGGTGTCGGCCACCAGCGTGAGTGCCGTTCCCCATGGGATCAGCCAGCCCAGGTAGGTGGCGAAGGGATCGTCCAACTCGATCCCGATGGTGCCGACAACGTGGTCGGTGGCGTAGGCGCGACGATTCCGCAGGTCGACCACCCACTCGCCCCGGTGGATCCGCCGGGACAGCTCGGTGGGGTCGACCGGCGCGGCCGGGGAGAGGTCGACCGGGATACCGCCCGCACGGTTCATCGGCCCCATCTGGGCGTAGTAGGCGGGATGGTCCGACAGACCACTCATCAGTCGTTCGACGAAGTCGTCCTCGTCCTCGATCGTCAGCGCCAGGTTGACCGACCGCTCGCCGGTCAGGGTGCCGTCGGAGTCGTCGCCGCCCTCGGAGGATGAGCAGAAACTGCCGAAGCCGTGGGTGGGGTAGAAGTGGGTGCCACCCGGAAGCGAATCGATCATCCCCCGAACCGACCGGTACTGCTGGCGGGTCAGCGTGTCGGTCAGGTCGGCTGCGACCAGGTCGGTTCGGCCCACCGAGCCGTACAACAGCGATCCTCCCGTGAACAGCGCCCCGGGCCCGGCCTCGTCTCCGCTCTCGGTCACGTGGTAGCTGAGGTGGTGCTGGGTGTGGCCCGGCGTCGCCAGGACCCTCACGGTGAGGGTGCCGACCTCGATGGTGTCGTCGTCGCCCACGCCCCGATGATCGAAGGGCAATTCCTCCGCTGCAGCGTGCAGGTAGGTGGCGCCGGTGCGCCGGGAGAGGGCGAGCCCACCGGAGACGTAATCGTTGTGAAGGTGCGTCTCGGCGATGTGGGAGATGGTGACCCCCGCCTCCTCGGCGGCCGACAACACACGGTCAAGATCCCGTTGGGGGTCGATCACGAGCGCCACCTCGCCGTCGTGCACCAGATAGCTGCGGTCGCCGAGCGATGGCGTTTCAATGGTGTGGACGATCACGATGTCGTTCTCCTTGGAATTCAGAGCAACTGGGCATTGATCTGAAAGCGGTGTACCCAGGAGAAACGATCAGAACACCGAAACCCGGTAGTTGGCCTGGTAGCCAGCACCCGATCGGTGATCTGCCCGCCGAACGATCTGGCGTTCAACGCGCATGGACGAGATCTCAAAGAGCTGTTGCGGCAAGGTCTCGCAACCTTCCATGGGGCGTGTAGGGCGCGCTCGTGTCGGTGTCGAGAACCGGGGTGCCCAAGAGCACCGTCGCTAGTGTGAACTCGTGGAACACGCGCCGAGGAGTGAGGCCAATCTCACCACGGTTCTGACCGAGTTGGGCGTCGAACCGTCGAGCGTTGGACGACCGCCCCTGCGGTCCGGTGTCGTGCAGCGGCCATTGCTGACCGACCGACTGGCGAGGGCGATCGAGTCGCCTCTGGTCGTCGTTGTGGCGCCCGCGGGATACGGCAAGACCATTGCTGTGAAGCTGTGGGCGGAGGCCGATCAACGGCCGTTCGCCTGGGCGCAACTCGGTCCCGCCGACGACGACCCGGTGTACCTCCTCCGACACATCGCCGCAGCGATCCACACCTGCTCGCCGCTGGACCCCGAGGTGGTGCGGGTTCTGGTGGGGCCGGGGCGTCCGTTGGACACGGCGCTGCTCCCGACGCTCGGCCGGGCCGTGGCCGCACGGTCGCCGATGGCGATCGTGCTCGATGACGCACACCTGGCAACGTCCGATGGTGCGCTTGAGGTGATCCAGGAACTCCTGCGATACCTCCCAGTGGGATCCCAGTTGGTGCTCATCTCCCGGCAGCCCCCGCAACTGCAGCTGGCCCGACGACGCCTCGAGGGTGGGCTCGCCGAGATCGACGCGGAGGACCTTACGATGGATGCTGACGAGGCGCGCAAGGTGATCTCGGTGGCCGGGCTTCGCTTGAGCGAGTCCGAGACCGACGATCTCATCGACCGTACCGAGGGATGGCCAGCGGGGCTTGGCCTGTCGATGCTCGCACTTCGAGAGACCGGACGCGTCCGGACCGCCTCCGGCGTGGCCGACACCGGCCGCTCGATCGCCAGCTATCTCATGGACGAGGTCCTGGGAGGCGCCGACGAGGACACGGTCGATTTTCTGTTGCGTTCATCCGTTCTGGAAAGGATGAACGGACCGCTGCTCGACGAGGTGCTCGGCCACTCCTCGGCGGCCGACCTGCTCGCCGGGATCGACCGGTCGGGAAACCTCTTCCTCGTCGCGCTCGACGACCGTCATGAGTGGTTTCGATTTCACCATCTGGTCGGTGACGCATTGCAGGCCCGTCTCGACTCCGAGCGTCCAGTTGAAGCCCGGACGCTGCGGTCGCGAGCGAGCAGGGCGCTCGAGGCCCACGGCGACATCGATGGTGCCATTCGCCAGGCCGTCGCTGCGGGCGACACGGACCGGGCGGCAGAACTCATTCTCGGCCACTCGCTCAAGCTGATCAACGACGGTCGGGTCGGCCTCCTCGGCCAATGGATCGAGCTGGTCGGTCCGGACCTGGCCGAGCGGAACCCGTCGTTGGCCATCGCTCGGGCGTGGTACGGCGCCGGCACCGCCGATCCGACGGTGATCGCCAGTTCGATCAAGGCCGCCGAAGGGTTGGTGCACGAGGGGCCGCTGGCCGACGGCAGTCCGTCGCTGGACGTGGCGATCGCGGCGGTCCGTTCGATCGTCGCCGCCGAGGGCACCGCCGGCGTGCTGCGGGACACGGCGATCATCCGCGACGGCGGAGGCCCCCGGACCAACCCGTGGTGGGGGTTCGCAACGTGTCTGGCCGGCACGGTCGCATCGCTCGATGGGGAGAACGCCAAAGCCCGGGATCTGGTGTACGCAGGGGTTGGCGAAGTGGCTCACTCGCCCTCCTTTGAAGCCGGTTTTCTTGGGGTCCTCGCGTTAATCGAAGCGGATGATGAGGACTTCTATCAGGCGCGCCGTCATGCCCGCCGAGCGATGCGGCTCTGCACGGATCACAACCTCGAGGGCGTGTCGTGGGTCGTTCATGCCTATGCAGCCGAGGCGTTGATGACCGCCCGCGAGGGCCGTGCCGACGAGTCGCGTGAGGTGGCACTGCGCTCTCGTCGGCTGATGGCCCAGTTGGGGGACCTGTCCCCTCGTTCGGCGTTCCGGGGGTACCTCGCGTTGGCGCAGGCGGCGCTGGTCCTCGGCGACCGGAACGCTGCCCGTTCGTTGACACATGAGGCGGTGCTCGCTCGACGCCTCGACCCAACGTGTTCGCACCTCAACACCAAACTGGACTCGTTGAAATCGGTGCTTGGCGGCGCGGACGGCTCTCAGCGTGATCCAATATCGATCTCCACAGCCGAGTTGCGCGTGTTGGCGTACCTGCCGACCCACCTGTCTCTCGGAGACATCGCCGAGCGCGTGTTTGTCAGCCGTAACACCGTGAAGTCCCATGTGGCGGCGATCTACCGGAAGCTGGGTGTCGTGTCGCGCGCCGAGGCGGTGGCGGCCGCTGACCGGCTCGGCCTGCTCGGTGTGGCGGGCCCGGTGCCCCAAACCCTCGCCGACGCTCAGCAGAAGATGGCGAACGACGCCACCTGACAAATCTCGGTGTGGCTACAGGAGCTGTGAGATCGAGCTGACCGCCGTGTAGGCGGCGAGGGCGATCAGTAACACCACGAAGCCGGTGGTCAGCTTGGCTGCGGGTACCCGGTCGGCGATGCGCTTGCCCAGCACGGTGCCGATGATGGCCAGCACCAGAAACGGCAGCGCGTCGCCCCAGTGGATGTCGAGTGACCCGGCGCGCAGGCCGAGCGCCATCGCCGAGTTGATGGCGATCACCACCAGCGAGGTACCCACTGCGTCGGGCATCGAGAACCCCATGGTGAGCACCAGGGCGGGGACGATGACGAAGCCGCCGCCCACTCCGAAGAAGCCGGTCATCAGGCCGACGACGGTGCCGGCGAGCAGCACCTTGGGCAGGGCCGCCCAGCTGAGGCTCTCGGGATCGTCGGCCTTGGCGGAGGGAGGGCCGGCCGTCCGCCCGGCACGGTCGGTGGTCGTCGAAGCCGCCCCAGCCTCACGGGCCGGGGCCGCCGGCGAACGTGTGGAAGCCTCTGACGTACTGGAACCCGCCGGGGCCGCGACAACCTCGGGGGTCTCTACGGCCGGGTCGGCCGCCGCAGGGGAGACGCTCTTGTTGCGGCGCCACATCGCGACAGCCGCCGCCACCATCACGCCGCTGAAGGCCAGCAACAGCACATCGGGGTCGACCGCCTGGTTGGCGGCGGTACCGATGTAGCTGCCGCCCAGGCCGGTGATGCCGAACAACAGCCCATGGCCCCACTTCACCCGGCCGGCCCGCCAGTGCGACCCGACGCCCATGAACGACGCGGCGCCGACGACGAGCAGGCTGGTGCTGGTGGCGACCTGGGCGGTCTCGCCTGCCCCGTACACCAGCGCGGGGACGGCCAGGATCGAACCGCCCCCTCCGAGGGCACCCAAGCTGAGCCCGATCAACAGACCGAGGGGACTGGCGAGCAGGCCGCGCATCGGCTCAGGCCCGCCCGGTGAGCTCGTCGACCATCTTGTCGATGTCGCACGAGTTGCTCTGGTTGTACGGCAGGCGCCCGAGGAGGTTGCCCATCATGCAGGTGTTGGATGCCGCTGCGAACGCGAGCCCGCCGCCGACTGCTCCGGCGAGAAACCGCGCCTTGGGGAACTTGACGCTGGCCAGCACGCTGCCGGCAATCATCGATCCGGCGACCATGCGAACCTGACGTTCGATGTCCCAGCGAGCCTCGCCGCGCGTGAGCGGGCGGCTGCCGTCATCCCACCCCATCAGCCCCCCTTCAAGGATGTGGGTGTTGGACATCCCGGAACCGGCGAGCGTGCGGTTGGCCTGGGCTGCCCGGCCGCCCGACCGGCAGATGATCACCACCGGCACGTCGAGGTGGGCGCGGATTTCGTCGGCGTGCTCGCCCAACATGTTGAGCGGCACGTTGTAGCTGCCGGGGATGTGGGCGGTCTCGAACTCGGCCGGGCTACGGACGTCGAGCAGCCTCACGTCGTCGCCACGCTCGAGCCATCCGGCCATGGTTGCGCAATCGAGCCGATCGCCGGTGAACTCGGCGGCAGTCGGGGTGGTCGTGAGGGTAGGGGAGGGCATAGGAGGTTCCTTTGTTCGGGGAGAGTTGGGGAGGAGCGGCGATGGGGCCGCTCGGGGTTAGGCCGGGGCGTGCAGCGCAACCCAGGCGTCGTAGCCGCCGAGCAGGTCGGAGACGTCGGTTGCGCCCTGTGAGCGCAGCCAGCTGGCGCCCAGCGAGGAGCGGTAGCCGCCGGCACAGTGCACGACGATCGGGCGGTCGAGGTCGATCTCGTCGAGACGGTCCTGCATCTGGGCCAGGGGGATCTCGAGCGCCCCGGGGATGGAGCCGAGGGCGATTTCGCCCGGGTTGCGCACATCGATGACCTGCACGTCGTCGCTGGCAATGCGTGCCTCGTCGAACGCTGCTGCGGTCAGGCGGGAGCACCGCGCGGTGACTTCAGGTTGGGTGACGAACGCAGCCTCGGGGCCTTCGAGAACGCCGATGACGTTGTCGAAGCCGATGCGTCCCAGGCGCAGCTGCGCTTCGGCGCCTTGGCCCGGGTCGGTGATCAAGACGATGTCGGCATCGTGGGGCACGGCGATGCCGGCAAACTCGGCATAACGGCCTTCGAGGCCCACGTTGAGCGATCCGGCCAGGTGCCCCTGGGCGAAGTCGAGGGCGTCACGTACGTCGAGGACGGCCGCCCCATTGCGCTGAGCTTCGAGCACCTGCTCCAGGTTGAGCTGTGCGGGCGGATCGGTGTCGAGCAGCTCGCGGTCGGAACGGTTGGCTACTGCGTCGAAGAAGAAGTACTTGGGCGCCGCTGGCTGTCCCTCGGTCACCAACTCGACGAAACGTTCCTTGCTCATCGGTGCGAGGGCGTAGTTGCTTTGGCGCTGTTCGCCCAGGGTGGAGCTGGTCTCGGTGGACAGGTTTTTACCGCAGGCCGAACCGGCGCCGTGTGCCGGGAACACCCGGGTCTCGTCGGGCAACGGCATGATCTTGTTGCGCAGCGAGTCGTAGAGCTGCCCGCCCAACTCCTCGGCGGTCACGCCGATCGAACTCAGCAGGTCGGGACGCCCGACATCACCGATGAACAGCGTGTCGCCCGTCAGCACGCCGTAGGGCGTCTCGTCATCGGGATGTTCGTAGACGACCACCGAGATTGACTCGGGGGTGTGGCCAGGGGTCGCTCGAAACTCCAGCGTGACCTCGCCCAACGAAATCCGCTCGCCGTCGGTCACCTTGCGGATGGCGAACTCGGTGTCGGCTGCTTCGCCGTAGATGATCTCGGCGCCGGTCGCGGCCGCCATCTCGAGGTGGCCGGAGAGGAAGTCGGCGTGGACGTGGGTTTCGATGACGTATTTGATCTCGACTCCGGCCTCTTTGGCGTCGGCCAGGTATTCCTCAATGTCGCGTCGGGGGTCGACCACGGCGGCCACCCCTGCGTCCGTATCAGCGACCATGTAGCTCGCGTGGGACAGGCAGTCCAGGTAGTACTGGGTGAACAACATCGGTGTCTCCTCGATGGTGGTACCGCTCAGGCGAGTCGGTTTAACGAATGTCCGTACATTAGCACCAACCGTCCGACCGTACGTCTATTCCCAAGCCGTGCTGAGCCGCGTCGGCGACTTGCCCTGTCAGTGTGAGGTGGCAGACGTCGCTTGACAACCCCGCGGCAACTCCGGGATCGCCCGGTTTGGCTCACCTGCCGAAGTGACGAGACCGGCGGACAACTTGGGCGATGTGGTCGGTGATCCGTATGTTCGTACCTATGGTGAACCCGGTCGATCGATCCAGTCCGCTGCCCCTGTGGTGCCAGGTCTCGGACGACCTTCGGCGTCGGTTGGACGCCGGCGACTTTGCCGAGCACTTCCCCGGCGACGGTGAGCTGATGGAGGCCTACGGCGTCAGCCGCCACACCGCACGGGAGGCGGTGCGGCGGTTGGCCGATGCAGGCCTGGTCGTTCGGGAACGGGGTCGGGGAACCCGCGTGACCTCCCCAGGCATCGAACAACCGCTGGGCACCCTGTACTCCCTGTACCGATCGATCGAGGCCCAGGGCTACGAACAGCACAGCGTCGTTCGGGCACTCGATGAGCGCACCAATGCCGAGGCGGCCGGCGTGCTGGGCCTCGACGAAGACGAGGCGCTGGTGTACCTCGAGCGATTGCGGCAGGCCGACGGTCGCGCGCTGGCGCTCGACCGCTCATGGCTGCCCGCGTCGCTTGCCCGCCCCATCCTCGACTGCGATTTCAGTCGCACCGCCCTGTATGGCGAGTTGGCCGAGCGCACCGGTGTTCAGCCGTGTTCGGGCTGGGAGCGCATCCACCCCGAACTGCCCACCGCGGAGCAGCGCAGCCTGCTGGGCATCGGGGCGAAACAGCCGGTGTTTGCCATCGAGCGGGTCACCTACGGCCCCGACCGGCAACACCCGATCGAATGGCGCCACAGCATCGTGCGGGGTGACACGTTCGCCTTCGTGGCCCGCTGGGACTCCCGCGACCAGGGTGCCCAGGCGGTGATGGAGGCTGAAGTGCTGGCGTAACGCTCGCGCTGCGGAACACGCTCGCCGATTACTCAGCGAGTCAGCGCCTCCAGCGCCTCGCCCATCAGGCGATGCACCAGGTTGATGGCCTTAAGGGGGCGCAGCATCACCCGAAACTCCACGATCCGTCCGTCGTCGTCGATGCGGATGATGTCGACGCCGTTGACGTAGGTGCCTTCGAGCGACGTCTCAAACTCCAGTACGGCGGTGTCACCGTCGAGCACCTGCTTGACGTACCGGAAGGCCGTCTCGGTGCCGCCCGAGCCGTCACCGGTCGGCTTCGATCCTGGCAACGTCTGCTTGGCCGCTTCCAAGTACAGGGCGGTCACCGCCTTGCCCGCCTGAGGCGTATAGATGATCGGCGAGTAGAACACGACGTCGTCGGCCAGCAGCGACTCGAGCCCGTCCGGCTCGTCGCCCTGCAGGTAGGCATGCCAGCGGTCGATGGTCTGGTGAATGGTTGATGCTTCCATCGCCCTGACGATAGGCCCGGGTTGGTGGACGGGCTGACAGGATGTGTCGATGAAGCTTGCGATGGCCCTCAACTACTCCGGCGACCCACGCGACACGGCGGCCGAGGCCGCCGACCTGGAACGGGCCGGTATCGACGTGGGATGGGTGGCCGAGCTGTACAGCTTCGACGCCGTGTCCATCCTGGGATATCTGGCGGCCAAGACCGAGACGATGGAGTTGGGCTCGGCGATCCTGCCCATCTACAGCCGTACCCCGACGCTGACCGCCATGACGGCCGCCGGGCTGGATGCGGTGTCGGAGGGCCGCTTCATTTTGGGCATCGGCGCGTCCGGGCCCCAGGTGATCGAGGGCTGGCACGGCGTGCCCTACGACAAGCCGATCGGGCGCCAGCGTGAGCTGATCGAGATCTGCCGCAAGGTGTGGCGTCGAGAGGTGGTCACCCACGACGGCCCCAGCTATCACCTGCCCCTGCCCGAGGGCGAGGGCACCGGGCTGGGCAAACCGCTGAAGCTGATCAACCACCCCAAGCGGGCCAACATCCCCGTGTACATCGCTTCGTTGGGGCCCAAGAACGTCGAGGTGACCGCCGAGATCGCCGAGGGGTGGCTCCCGGTGTTCTTCCACCCGGAGAAGGCCGACTCGGTGTGGGGCGACTCGCTCGCAGCGGGCGCCGCCAAACGCGACCCGTCGCTGCCCCCGCTCGAGGTGGTCGCCGGCGGCACCGTGTCGATCTGCGGCGAGGCGGAGGCGGCCGAGATCCGCAACGGCGCCCGCTTTATGACGGCGCTGTACGTCGGCGGCATGGGCGCCAAGGGCAAGAACTTCTACAACAACATCTTTTGCAAGTACGGCTACGAGGAGGCCGCAGAGCAGATTCAGGATCTGTACCTGGCCGGCAAGAAGGAGGAGGCGATGGCGGCGGTGCCTCAGGAGTTCCTCGACGCCACCTCGATGGTGGGCGACGAGGGCTACGTGCGCGAGCGCATCGAGGCCTACAGGGCCGCCGGCGTCACCCGCTTGCAGGTCCACCCGGTGGGCGAGAATCCGTTGGAGTTGATCGAGAAGGTCAAGGGCTGGGCGGGCTGAGCGCCGGCGGCCGGCGGGCGCTTGGCCCGGCCAGGGTCGACGGAATGCATCGGGCTCACCACTAGCTTGGTTGGGGTGACACCACGCGACTTCTTCGGCTCCCGAGACTCCGACGACTACTTCGCCTGGGACGATCTCAACGAGCCTGACCAGCCCATCGACGTCGCCACCACCCGGGAGTGGAACTCGCTCGTCGACGTCTTCGAGACAGTTCGGGGTCGCCACCTGCGCGACCTGCTGGCCGAGTCCGGGCGCCGAACTGCGATGACCCTCGAAGTCGGCGACCTGTACCTGGACTTCACCCGGCACCGGGCCACGCCCGAACTGTTGGACGCCCTGGTGGTCGTCGCCGAGCGGGCGGGGCTGAGTGAACGGCGCGACGCCATGTTTGCCGGCGAGCACATCAACAGCACCGAGGACCGAGCGGTCGGCCACGTCGCTCTCCGCGCCCCGGACGATGCGTCCTTCGAGATCGATGGAACCGACGTGGTTCCCGAGGTGCATGAGGTGCTCGAGGCGATGGCCGAGCTGACCGACCGTGTGCACTCGGGCGAGTGGGTGGGGGCCACCGGCGAGCCAATCCGCACGGTCATCAACGTGGGCATCGGCGGCTCCGATCTGGGCCCCGAAATGGCCTATCGGGCCTTGCGCAGCTACCGCCAGGACGGCATCGAGTGCCGGTTCGTGTCCAACGTCGACCCGGCCGGGATCGCCGCGGCCACCGATGGCGTCGACCCGGCGACCACCTTGGTCGTCGTCGTGTCGAAGACGTTCACGACCGACGAGACCCTCACGAACGCGCAGACGCTGAAGGAGTGGATCCGCGCTGGGCTTGCAGGCCCCACCGACGCTGCTGCCACGGGCGACGCAGACGCTGCGGGGACCATCGAAGAGAGCGATGGCGAGCCGGCACCCACTCAGGAACATGGTTTTGCTGCAGAGCTCGCCTCCAAGCTGACCGACGATGCGGACGATGCGGACGATGCGGACGATGCGGACGATGCGGACGATGTCGATGCCGATGCCGATGCCGATGCCGATGCCGACGACGCCGAAGACGATGACGACGATGACGACGACGCCGACGCCGACGCCGACGATGACGGCGATGACGAGGCCTGGGTGGCCAAGCACTTCGTCGCCGTGTCGACCAACGCTGAGGCGGTGGTCGAGTTCGGCATCGACCTCGACAACATGTTCCGTATCTGGGACTGGGTCGGCGGCCGCTATTCGGTGTGGTCGGCGGTGGGGCTCAGCCTGATGCTCGCGGTCGGCGAGGACGACTTTCGAGCGCTCCTCGATGGGGCCCACACGATGGACGAGCACTTCCGCACCGCCCCGCTGCGCGACAACGCACCCGTGCTCGTCGGGCTCCTCCGGGTGCTCTACCGGGACCTGTACGGCTTCCCGACCCATGCTGTGCTGCCCTACGCCGCCGACCTGGCTCGGTTCCCCGCCTATCTGCAACAACTGGACATGGAGTCAAACGGTAAGCGGGTGCGCCTCGACGGCAGCCCGGCCACACTGCGCACAGGATCGGTCGTCTGGGGCCAGCCTGGCACCAACGGCCAGCACGCGTTCTACCAACTACTCCATCAGGGCACTTCGATCGTCCCGGTCGACCTGATCGCGTTCAGCGAGTCGGTCGACGACGAGGGGGATCACCAGCGCAAGCTGCTGGCCAATGTGCTGGCTCAAGGGCGGGCATTGGCCGAGGGACGCACCGCGGAGGAGGCTGAGGCGGCCGGGGTTCCCGCCGATCAGGTGGCGCACCGCACCTTCCCCGGCAACCGGCCGAGCACGACCATCCTGGCGCCCGAGCTCACCCCGGCCGTCCTCGGGCAGCTGATCGCCATGTACGAGCACAGCGTCTTCACCCAAGGCGTGATCTGGGGCATCAACAGCTTCGACCAGTGGGGGGTTGAGCTGGGCAAGGAGTTGGCCAGCGAGATTCTGGAGCAGCTCGAGTCCGATGAGGCTCAGCAGGCCAGCGGCGGTGCGGCCCGTTGGGTGCTCGATCAGGGCTGACCCTGCGGTCGTCTAGCGAACGTCCATCAGGTCGACGGTAAAGATGAGGGTCTCGTTGGGGGCGATCGCCCCGGGGGCGCCGCGGCTGCCGTAAGCCTGATGCGGCGGGATGATCAGCGTGCGACGGCCGCCCACCTTCATGCCCTGCACACCGGTGTCCCATCCTTCGATCACCTGGCCGGCGCCGAGGCCGAAGTCCAGGGGTGCGCCGCGATCCCACGAGGCGTCGAACTGCTCGCCGGTCGACCAGGCGACGCCGACGTAATGCACCGACACGCGCGACCCGGCGGTGGCCTCGGGGCCGTCGCCCACCTGGTCGTCGAAGATCTGCAATTCGGCGGGTTTGTCGCCAGCGGGTACGGCTACAACGGGTTTATCCATCCGGCCACCGTAGCGGGATGGACAATCAGTGCTTTGTCGGAGCTGTGAGTCGGGTGCGCTGACGCCCGGCTGTGTCGAAGTTCTCCGGCGCCAGCCAGGAGCGATGGGCGGCGGCGACCGCCGGCCATTCATCATCGGTGATCGCCAACCAGGCGGTGTCGCGACTGCGGCCCTTGTAGACGACCGCTTTGCGAAACGTGCCCTCGTAACGGAACCCGAACCGCTCCGCCGCCGCCCGGGAGCGGGCGTTGAGGTCATCGCACTTCCACTCGACCCGCCGGTAGCCAAGGTCGAAGGCGTGGGCGATCAGCAGCGACACCGCCTCGGAGGCGGCGGTCGTGCGCTGCAACTCAGGGGCGAAGGCGACCGAGCCGATCTCGATCACTCCGTGGACGGCGACGATACGGAGGTAGGCCAAGTACCCGACTGGTCGGCCGTCGACCACGGCGGCGAACGGCAGCTGCTCTGGGGAGTCGCACAAAGTGCAAAGCGCTGCCCGCAATTCCTCGACGTCGGCGAAAGGCCCGTACTGCAGGTAGGTCCAGAGCGAGTCGGGTGCGTCGATGAAGGCGTCGAACAACGGGGGCGCATGTACCGAAGGGTCGAGCGGCTCCAGGCGCACGGTGCGGCCGGCCAGATCAATTGGGGCAGGGAACGGTGGTGGCCGCCAGTCGCCTAAGGACGGACCGATCGGTTGGTCGAACGCGTTCGTCGGCATTTGGCGAGCCTACGGATGGTCAGCCGTCGAAGCAGGGCGATATTCGGGGTCGTGCAACCTGGAAATCGGCCGCTACGCGCCCTGGTATCCGGCTGCGATGTGGTCGGTCCACCATTGGGGGGCGACGCTGAAGATGGAGTTGAGGTCGACGTAGTCCCACCAGCGGTCCACTTTGCCGTCTCGCACCTCCATCACCGAGCAGAACCGCACCTCTGCGTGCTCGCCGCCGCGCCACCACCACTCCTCCAGGTGCTCGGTGATCACCATGTCGCCGGTGACGACGATGGTGCCGGGGTGGAGCCGGTAGTCGCTGAGCAGCTCCAGACCCAGACGCAGCCGTGCCTCGGTCTGGGCCGGACCGTGGGCGCCAGGCTCGACGCCGATGACGGGCACATCGACGTAGTGGCCCCGCTCGCTCATCATGGCGCCGACAGCGGCGAAGTCCCGCTGGTTCAGTGCGTCCCAGAACCGTTCAACCAGTTCGCGCCGATCGTCGTCCGTCATGTCGCTCAAGGGCCCTCCCGCTCCGGTAACGTCCAGTTTGATAGTTCACTCGCTGGGACCAGCACCCCCGGGTTGGTGCTCCCCGTCGTGACGGCGATGCTACGTGGGCTGTCAGCGAGGCGCGGGCCTGGAGTTCGGGTGGTGCTGGCGACCGCACCAGCACCGGTGTGGAAGGGTGCGGGAGCGCCCCAACCGACCGATCACCCCCAGGAGACCCAGATGGCATCTCGCCGAGAACGCGTCCGCTTCACCGGTGCTGGTGGCGACCAGCTGGCTGGCAGGGTCGAGTTGCCCGCTGGGCCGATCCGGGGCGCAGCGCTGTTTGCCCACTGCTTCACATGCTCGTCCGACGTCGCCGCCGCCTCCCGGATCTCGGTGGCCCTCGCCGAGGCCGGCATTGCGGTGATGCGGTTCGACTTCACCGGGCTGGGCGCGTCCGAGGGCGACTTTGCCGATACCAACTTCTCCACCAACGTCGCCGACCTGATCGCAGCATCTTCGTACTTGAGCGACCACTTCCAGGCACCGGGCCTGTTGATCGGGCATTCGTTGGGTGGGGCGGCCGTGTTGGCCGCCGCACCGGAGCTCGACTCGGTGAAGGCGGTCGTCACGATCGGTGCGCCGTCCGAGCCGAGCCACGTGGAGGCGTTGCTCGGCGAGGACCGGGCACGGCTCGAGACCGATGGCGAGGCGACGATCGATATCGGCGGTCGGCCGTTTCGGGTCAAGGCCCAACTGTTGGAGGACCTGCGCCATCGCACCATCGATGAGTGCTTGGCCGACCTGGGTGCGGCGCTGCTGGTGATGCACTCGCCCGTCGACAACGTCGTCGGCGTGGGGAACGCCGCCGAGATCTACCAGGCGGCCCGTCACCCGAAAAGCTTCATCGCTCTCGACGGGGCGGATCACCTGCTGAGCAAACGGCGCGACTCCGACTTTGCCGCGTCAATGATCCGGGCCTGGGTGGAGCGCTACCTGGACGATGCCCCCGAGACGAAGCCGGCGGACGGTGAGGGGGTCGTGGTGTCAGAGATGGGAGAGGGCAAGTTTCTCAACCAGGTGGTGGCCGGTGCCCATCGCTTCCTGATGGACGAGCCGATCTCGGTCGGGGGCTACAACGCCGGGCCCAACCCGTACGACCTACTGGCAGCGGCGCTCGGCGGATGCACGTCGATGACAATGCGGATGTACGCCGAACACAAGGGCATCCCGCTGGAACGGGTCGAGGTCGCAGTGCGTCACGCCACGACACACTGCGAGGACTGCGAAGCCGCGGCGACCGGAGCAACCCCGAAGATCGATGAGTGGACCCGGGTACTCCATATCGATGGCGACATCACCGACGATCAGCGGGCCGGTCTGGTGCGCATCGCCGACCGTTGCCCGGTGCACCTCACGCTGGAACGCTCCTCGATCGTGGTCACCGAGGTGGCGGACGACGGTGGAGTCAACCGCTGAGACGGGGATCGCGCCACATCAGCCAGGACGGCGGGGCGTTGCGGTACGCGAGCGTCTCGATCAGCTCGAAGCCGTGCCGCGAATAGAACGCCACGTTCTCTTCCTTGGACGATTCGACGTAGGCACCCATGCTCTGCTCATCGCAGCGGCTGGTGACCGCTTGTATCAAGGCTCCACCGACCCCACTGCCCTGATGCGCCGGATCGGTGCCGAGCAAGGCGAGAAACCAATGTGGCGGCTCGGAGGGGTGGGCACGCTCAATTTGAGAGAGCAGGCGGATCGCCGCCGGAAGTCGCGAACGGAACAGCCGGACGGATGGCAACGCGACGGCCGCCGCTTCCTTCATCGTGGGTTTCCAACGTCCGGGCGGACTCCAGATGGCGACGCCGCGCACTTCCTCGTCGACCAGCACCTCGCCATGCCCCTGCATCTGAGCTCGGGCATCGGCCTCGAACCAGGCTGCCGCTCGGCTGATCCAATCCGCCCGGGGCGAGGTGATGTAGTTCCACACCGGGTCGTCGACGAACGCGGCGGCCAGGATGGCCCCGACTCGCGGCAGGTCGTCGGGGGTTGCAGAGCGAACGCCGGGCATGGCGGAAACCTAGGCCGCCGCGGGGCCCCGGCGGGACGCGCCACCGGTCGGGGCGAAAGCCAAGCACCACCGGGTGACCGGTGCTAGTTCGGCGTCCACCGATCGGGATCGTTGCCGCCGCCCGGCAATGCGATCACTGGTCCCTGGCGGACTGGCGGGTCGTAGCCGGCCGGTTGCACGACGACGGCAAACGCATGGTCGCGACGCTCCAGGTCGGAGGCGAAGGCTTCGATCTCGGCCAGCAGATCGTCGGGCACTTCCACGACGTTGCGGCGAGTGAGCGCGATCAGGGTCCCGTCGTAGAGGGAGACGATCGGGTCGTCGAGGGTACGACCGACCGCCGCCTGGTCGAAGTACAGCCCGGTGTCGGTGCGGGCCAACCCCGGAGCGGCGATCAGCGTGGTGGCATCGATGCGGGCAGCCAAGTTTTCGGCGCGCTGACCCAAGTCGCCGAACTCGGACGGGTCAGCGGTCCCGAACCTCGCAAGCACCTCGATCCCGGGCTCGCCGGCGGCGGTGTTGGCAGCGACGCCGCTGCGGGTCGACAGTTCCCATTGTTCGTCGCCGGTGGCCGTGCGACCGACGCCGAACTGTGCCAGCAGCGGGGTATCGGGCTCGAAGCGGAGGTCGGCACCGGCGGCGAGCAGCTCATCGATGACGGCGGGAAAAAGGGTGAGCGACGTGAGGTACGGGGTCTCGATGGTGAGCACCGGCCCGCGTTCGGCCAGCTTCCGGGGGGCATCGGCTAGCGCCGAGTGCAGCTCGGA
This sequence comes from Candidatus Neomicrothrix sp., assembly GCF_035329545.1. Classification (NCBI taxonomy): domain Bacteria; kingdom Bacillati; phylum Actinomycetota; class Acidimicrobiia; order Acidimicrobiales; family Microthrixaceae; genus Candidatus Neomicrothrix; species Candidatus Neomicrothrix sp. Next base: position 75,779 of record NZ_DAOLGP010000002.1, on the reverse strand, counting down.
CGCCGGCCCGTTGGCCCACGACGGGCTACCGCTCTCCAGCCCGTGGGCGTCCACCGAGTAGACGGTGAGGCCGACGACGATGGCGAGGGCCGCCGCAGCTCCGGCACCGGATCGGGCGAGGGCCGGAAGTCGTTCGGTGCCCGGCACGGCCGTCAGCACGGCGTCGAGCGCGACCAAGGCCAACCCCGATGCTATGAACGCCCCAACCGGGAACAGCCAGCGCAGGTAAGCGGCGGTCGCAAACGTCGTCTCGGAGATGTTGGCCAGCGTGGCCAGCGATGCCAGCGTCACGACGCCGGCGGCACCCGCAACCGCCATCAGCGGCACCGACCGACGCCGACGGGCCCACCACGCCGCACCCGCGAGGACGGCGAGGTAAGCGCCGAACACGGCGACCGAGGGGCCCACGTCCCAGCGGGCACCGGTGCTGTTCTCCCACGTCGCTGGGTCGGGGAAGGCCCAGGCCGGTGGGATCAGCACGGTGTCGGCGAAGGTCTGAACCGCAAAGCCGATGCCACGTCCGCCGCCGAGTCGGTCGGCGTTCTCGGCCATGGCCGTCACGTTGCCGGGCGCTCCGTCCGGGGCGACGAACTGCTCCCATGCCGGCAGCGTCCACAGAGCCACCAACACTCCGACCGCAACCAGCAGCGTCGGTAGGCGCCTCCCGGTGTTGGTAGATCCGGCTGTGACGGCGGCCGGGACCGGACCGGCGTCGGCGGCGTGGACCTCGTCGTGACCGGTGCCCTTGTGCTGCTCTGTCGTGGCGCCGACCGAGGCTGGTTCGACGGTGTGGGTGGCGTCCCTTTCGTGATCGGTGCCCCTTTCGTCATCCGCCGGCTTCGAGCCCGTCGGCGGGCGTCGCTCCGCTCGTTCCCTTCGGCGATCGGCCCACCACCAGCCGATGCCGGCCAGCAGCGAGGTGCCGACCAGGGCCGCCGACAAGACGACGTAGGCCAGGCTGGTCTGTGCGCACAGGCTGGCCCAGAACACGGTCATCGTCGGCCCCCACCGGTCGCCCGCCATGGATGCCCACAAGCCGACCGCTGCGGCGAAAAAGGCCAGCAGCGGCAGGTTGTGGGTCCATGGGTCGGACAGCACCTCGCTGCCCATCGAGGCGGTCAGCGCCAGCACCCCGAGGCCGAAGACGGCGACACCGCGGCGCCGTCCGATCCGCCAGGCCATCCAGATGGCCGACCCGGCGGCACCGGCGTTGATCATCGCGGACCCCACCCGTACCCCGACCGGGCCCAACAGGCGGCGGAACGGCGCCAGCAGCTGAAACGGCATCGGGCCGGGGTGGTTCATGATGATCCCGGTGGCGGTTGAGCGCGACGACCAGGTGGCGAGCATCGGGTTGTTGGACGTGCCTACATCCCAGGCGCGGGCGGAATAGATGCCGTTGTCGAGGGTGGGGTGCCAGCGCTGGATGGCGGCTCGGGCGCCTGCAACCAATGCAGGCAAGGCGGCCACGAGGGCCAGGAGCGGTGCCGGACGGAGCAGACGTTGATGCATGCCCCGCCTGGCGTTCACCAAGCAGATCGTAGGGCAGCGTGCCACACACGGGGTGGGCACAGTTCGGGGACCTCCGGGACACCCGTCGGCCCTCCGACCACATGCCTACCCGCTCGCTTGTTGACCGTTGGGTGGTCACGGCGCAATCTTGGGTGGACTTTGTGTCAACAGGTGGCTCAGAGTCCACCCGAGTCCGCCCTCGAAAAGGGGAGTCTCCAACCTTTGGGATGATTACGGGTCAACAGGTGACCTCCAATCATCCCAAAGGTCCGAGATCATCCGGCTCTGGGACGGAGCGACGAGCGGTTGCCGTCGATGCTGCTCAGCGACGACCGCGGAGCAGCCGGCCGGGGCGCGCTCCGGTGTCGACGTCGTGGCGGCGGGTGACCACGCCGGACACGACGGTGGCGTCGTAGCCCGAGGCGTACTGCACCAGGCGGCGGCCGCCGGCGGGCAGGTCGTGGATCAGCTCGGGCTGGGCGAGGGCCAGGGTCTCGAAGTCGATCACGTTGAGGTCGGCCTTCTTGCCCGCCTCGACGACGCCCCGGTCGCCCAGCCCGTACAGCTCGGCGGTGCGCTGGGTCTGCAGGTGCACCGCCTGGGCCAGGTCGATGCCGGCGCCCCGGCTGCGGTCGCGGGCCCAGTGGGTGAGCAGGTACGTGGGGATCGACGCGTCGCAGATCATGCCGCAGTGCGCCCCGGCGTCGCCCAGCGACGACACCGAGCCGGGATGCAGCAGCATTTCCCGGATGGCGTCGTGGTTGCCGTTGGCGTAGTTGAACAGCGGCAACATGAACATCGCCTTGCCGTCGTCGGCCAGCATCGCCTCGTAGGTGGCGGCCAGTGCGTCGGTCCCGGCGGCGGTGGCCATCGCTCCGAGGGAGGCTTCGGCGAGCGGTTCGTAGTTGGGTGGGGTGCCCAACGGAAACATCTTGTCGGTCATCATCGCCAGAAACGGGCCGATGCCGTCGAACGGATTGTCGGGGTTGAGCGGGCCGTCGGCCTCGGCGAGGATGGCGTCGCGCACCGCTGGCTTGGCGAGCTGCTCGATCCGCTCGGGCAGCGGCAGACCGGCGAGGGCGTCGTAGGTGGGGCGCTTGGCGAACGGATGGTTGGTCTGCAGCCCGACGAGCATGCCGAAGGGGCGCGCTGCCACCTGGGCGCGCATCGGGATGCCCCGCTCCAGCAGCTTGTCGAAGCGCTCGAACACGTCCTGCCACAGGTTGGGGTCGGTGTCGGTCTGCAACACCATGAACGCCAACGGCTGGCCGGTTTCCTCGGCCAGGTCGGCCATCCAGCCCATCTCGTCGGTGGTGGTGCCCCGGTCGAGCATGGTGAGGCCGCCTTGGGCAACCTCGAAGACCCCGCCGCCGCCGGCCTTGATCGCCCGCCCGAGGGCAAAGAGTTCCTCCCGCTCGGCGAAGGTGCCCGGCACCGGCTCGCCGTCCTTGGCCAGGTGCGCCAACGTGCGCGAGGTGGAGAAGCCCAGGGCCCCGGCCTCGATCGCTTCCCGCACATGTGCGGCCATCTCCGCAGAGTCCTCGGCCGAGGCCGGCTCGTTGCGGGCGCCGGCGTCACCCATGACGTAGCCGCGAACAGCTCCGTGGGGGATCTGGGTGCCCACGTCCATCGCCCAGCTCCGGGTGTCGAGCACGTCGAGGAACTCGGTGAAGCGTTCCCAACCCCAGGTGATGCCTTCGGCCAGCGCGGCGCCGGGGATGTCCTCGACCCCCTCCATCAGCTGGATCAGCCACTCCTCCTTGCCGGGACGCACCGGGGCGAAGCCCACCCCGCAGTTGCCGGTGACCACCGTCGTGACGCCGTGAGAGGCGGACGGCTCCAGCTGGGAGTCCCAGGTGGCTTGACCGTCGTAATGGGTGTGGATGTCGACAAAGCCGGGCGTGACCAGGCGTCCGGTGGCGTCGATCGTCTCGGCTGCTTCGCCGTCGAGCGTCTCGCTGACCGCCACGATGCGGCCGTCGTTCACCGCCACGTCGGCGCGCCGGGGCGGCGCCCCGGTGCCGTCGACGAGCGTGCCCCCGGTGATCAACAGGTCGTACATGGTGTCCCCCCTCTTCGCCACCGCCCCCCGGCGCCAGCCCGTGCAGTTTGCCGCACTGTCGCCTGCGGTGCGCTGAACGCGTGACAGCTCGGCACCTTCCGATAGGCGACACCTATCGGTGCGATGGGCACAAACGATCGAGTATGACTATCGAAATGGAGGTATCAATAGGTAGAGTATCTCTTGAAGTCACGAGGGCGTTCGAAGTCATTGAGCCCCTCCCACCGAAAGGACCCCCAGTCTCATGTCACTCATCAACACCAAGCTGCAGCCGTTCACCGCTACCGCCTTCAAGAACGGCGAGTTCGTCGACGTGACCGACGAGGACCTGCTCGGCGCCTGGTCGATCGTGTTCTTCTACCCGGCCGACTTCACCTTCGTCTGCCCGACCGAGCTGGGTGACCTGGCCGACCACTACGACGAGCTCCGTGAGTTGGGCGTCGAGGTGTACTCGGTGTCCACCGACACCCACTTCACGCACAAGGCCTGGCACGGATCCTCCGAGACGATCGGCAAGATCCAGTACGCCATGATCGGCGACCCGACCGGAACCGTCTCGCGCAACTTCGACATCCTGCGCGAGGACGAGGGCCTGGCCAACCGCGGCACGTTCGTGCTCGATCCCGACGGCGTCATCCAGGTGATGGAGGTCACCGCCGAGGGCGTTGGCCGCAACGCCGCCGAGTTGGTGCGCAAGGTGCGCGCCGCCATCTACGTGCGTAAGAACCCGGGCGAAGTCTGCCCCGCCAAGTGGGAAGAGGGCGAAGAGACCTTGGCCCCCTCATTGGACCTGGTCGGCAAGATCTGACCTGCCTTCCACCCGGGCGGCTCGCCGCCCACATGTAATCCCCCACCCCCCATGGAGAGGCGGCGGAGCGACCTCGGTCGCTTCGCCGTCTCGTCTACCCCGCCAACCCCGGCGGCCACCCGTACGAACCCGTAACCCGCCGAGGAGCCTCGACATGCTCGATTCCAACCTGACCGAACAACTCAGAGGACACCTGACCAAGGTGACCCGCCCGATCGAGCTGGTCGCCGCTCTCGACGACGGCCCCAAGTCGACCGAGCTGTGGGAGTTGCTCACCGAGATCGCCGCCCTCTCGGACAACGTTTCAGCGGTTCGTAATCCTGTCGACGTCGGTGATCGCTCCGCCTCTGCCGAAGGCAGCGACGACACAGCCGGAGGCAGCGACGCCACAGGCGGTCGACGTCCCTCGTTCACGATCGACCGGGTCGGCACCGACGTGTCGGTCGGGTTCGCCGGCATCCCGATGGGCCACGAGTTCACATCGCTGGTGCTTGCCCTGCTTCAGGTCGGCGGACACCCGCCTGCGGTGTCCGATGACGCGGCCGAGGCGATCGAGAACCTCGAGGGCGAGTTTCACTTCGTCACCTACATGTCACTGTCGTGCCAGAACTGCCCCGACGTCGTCCAGGCACTCAACGCCATGGCGGTGCTCAATTCCAGCATCAGTCATGTGGCCGTCGACGGCGCCCTGTTCCCCGCCGAGGTCGAGGCCAACGACGTGCTCGCCGTCCCCACCGTGCTGCTGAACGGCGAGCCGTTTGGCCAGGGGCGCATGACGATCGAGGAGATCCTCCCTCGCCTCGACACCGGCGTCGGTGAGCGGGAGGCTGCGCGTATCGATGCGCTCGACCCGCTGGACGTGTTGGTTGTCGGCGGCGGTCCAGCCGGTGCGTCGGCGGCGATCTACGCCGCACGCAAGGGGATCGCCACCGGGGTGGTCTCCGAGCGCTTCGGCGGCCAGGTGCTCGACACGATGAGCATCGAGAACCTGATCTCGGTCCCTTACACCGAGGGCCCCAAGTTGGCCGCAGCGATCGAGGCCCACGTGGCCGAGTACGACGTCGATGTGATGCACAACCAGCGGGCCGCCAAGCTCATCCCGGCCGAGGTGCCCGGTGGGCTGGCGACGGTCGAGCTGGAGAACGGCGCCACCCTGCAGGCCCGCACGGTGGTGCTGTCCACCGGTGCCAGCTGGCGCACGATGGGTGTGCCCGGCGAGGACGAGTACCGCAACCGCGGCGTCGGGTTCTGCCCCCACTGCGACGGTCCGTTGTTCAAGGGCAAGCGGGTGGCGGTGATCGGCGGCGGTAACTCCGGCGTCGAGGCGGCGATCGACCTGGCCGGCATCGTGGCCCACGTGACGCTGATCGAGTTTGATGATGCGCTGCGTGCCGACGAGGTGCTCCAGGCCAAGCTGGCGTCGCTGGGCAACGTCGACGTGATCGTCGGCGCCCGCACCACCGAGGTACTCGGCGATGACACGTCGGTGACCGGACTCACCTATGAGCATCGGGCCGACGCCACGTTGCACAACGTCGACCTCGACGGGGTGTTTGTCCAGATCGGCCTGGTGCCCAACACCGGTTGGCTGAAAGGCACCGTCGAGTTGTCGGACCGTGGGGAGGTCGTCATCGACGACCGCAACGCCACCTCGGTCCCCGGCGTGTTCGCCGCCGGGGACTGCACCACCGTGCCGTACAAGCAGATCGTGATCGCACTCGGTGCCGGCTCGACCGCCGCCCTCTCGGCCTTCGACCACCTGATCCGCACCCCGACCGCCAAGGAATCAGGTGCTGCAACCGAGCCGGCGGCGCCAGCCGACGGGTCGAACCAGCCGGAACCGGCCCTCGTCTGAGCGGCCATCGCGTAGCGTCGTGACGTGAACCTTCAGGACCTGCGCTACGCGGTGGCGGTGGACGATCACCGGCATTTCGGTCGCGCCGCCGAAGCCTGTTTCGTCAGCCAGCCCACCTTGTCCTCGCAGCTGCGCAAGCTGGAGGACGAGCTGGGTGTGGCGCTGTTCGAGCGGGCCCCCCGCAACGTGATGCCCACGGCGGTCGGGCGGTTGATCCTCCACCATGCCCGCGGGGTGCTGGTCGAGGTCGACCAGATCGAGGCGCTGGCCAAGGCGGCCGCCGAGCCCGGCGCAGCGACGCTGCAGATCGGCGTGTTCCCGACGCTGGCGCCGTACCTCCTGCCCCACGTGGTGGGCCCTCTTCACGAGCGCTTCCCCCTGGTCGAGCTGTTGTGGGTGGAGGAGAAGACCGAGCAGGTTGTCGAGGGGCTGCTCGGTGGGCACCTCGACGCCGGGCTGCTGGCCCTGCCGATCGACGCCCCTCAGCTGCACCAGGAACCGCTGTTCACCGAGGACTTCGTGCTCGCCGTGCCCGCCGACCACGAGCTGGCCGACGCCACCTCGGTAGCGCCCGAGGTGCTGGCCGGCACCGACGTGCTGTTGTTGACCGACGGGCACTGCCTGCGCGACCAGGCGCTGGAGGTGTGCTCGATGGCCGGGGCGGCCGAACGGCACGGCTTCCGGGCCACCAGCCTGGAGACGCTGCGTCAGATGGTCGCCGCCGGCGTCGGCGTCACGCTGTTGCCCAAGATGTCGGTGAGCCCGCCGGTGACCCAGTCCGATCACGTGTCGACCGTCCCCTTCGAGGCGCCGGCCCCCAACCGTCAGATCGCCATGTTCTGGCGACGCAGCAGCGTGCACGCAGGCCTGCTCGCCCAGCTGGCGGCCGTGATCGCCGACCTCCCCGACGAGCTGTTGCATGCCTAGGGTGACCCGCTAGCGCTGCCGCTAGCCCGTGCTAGGAACTCCACCATGGTTGTGGGGCATCGGTGGCCCGCTCAGCGGCGGGAAGCGGCCAGGATGGGGTCCCCGGCGCAGTGCCAGTACCTGCCGGTGCCTCCTGAGACGGAGGGGCATGAGCGGCCGGTGTTGCACCGCCAAAACCGTTCGGCGGAGATGTCGCTTGGACCGTGCCAGGCGAGGCATCGGGTACGGGTTGGATCTGAGGTCGTGCGAGTTCGCGTGCGGCGCTGACGAACTGTGGGCTGGCCCGAAGGACGGTAATTATCCCGCCATGACGGTCCAGCCCGATCTCGGGCGTGACGAACCCCGGGCCGACGACCGGGGCCCGCCGCCGTCGATCGATCAACGCGACTATCCCCAAGAGTAGAAAAGGAAGCCCGATGAAGGTGGCGAGAAAGATCGACTCGTTGCCTCCGATGAGGCTGTAAACGATGAGAAGCAACGCAAACCCGGTGATGAAGATTGATGGGGCGTCGTCGACCCCCCAGGTACGTCGGGCCGTGCCCTGGCGTTCGGCGCGCACAGCGGTAGCTACCGGAAGGTAGCCGGTCACCTGTTTGACGGTCACCGCACGGACGATGACCAATGGAAAGATCCCAAGGAGTAGGAGCCACCACTGGGCGCCAATCCGGTTTTTGACGGTGATGGCCTCCCATTCGGTCGCCGGCTCGCCCGTCCATGCGCAGACGTGTGGTAACGACGGCTCCGTGAAGTGGCGGACCGGGAAAGCGACTCGCTCTTGCGCCATAGGGTTCAAGGTTATCCGGAATCGCGGTCATTCGGCCGGGTCGTCGGGCGACTCCGCTCCTCGTAGGGTGGCGAAGTGATCGTCGACCCCCTCCGCCTGCGCCGCCTGACCGAGCCCCCCGACGCCACCGTCGTCCTGCCCGGCTCGAAAAGCCTGACCAACCGGGCCCTGCTGTGTGCCGGGCTGGCCGAGGGCCGCTCCGAGCTGACCGGCGTGCTGTTCTCCGACGACACCGAAGCGATGCTCGCCGCCCTCACCGGCATGGGTGCTCAGGTCGAGGAGGACCGGCCTGCCCACACCGTCAGCATCACCGGCATCGGCGGCCGCCTGCCGGCGGAGCCCTTAATCATCGACGCCCGTCAGAGCGGCACCACGGGGCGGTTTCTGGCGCCGCTGATTGCGCTGGCGCCCGGCGGGGGAATGCTCGACGGTCATGAGCAGCTGCGGGCCCGCCCGATGTCGGATCAGCTCGAGGCGATGCGGTCGCTGGGGGCAACCTTGTCCGCTGTCGACGATCGTTTGCCGCTCTCCTCGACGGGCGGCGGCATGCGGGGCGGTGCGGTGACGGTGAGCGGCGCCACCTCCAGCCAGTTCCTCAGCGGGCTGTTGCTGTGCGCGCCGCTGTTCGGCGACGGGCTGCAACTGGAGGTGGCCGACGAGCTGGTGAGCCGCCCGTACATCGATATGACCGTCGACGTGATGGAGCGGTTCGGTGCGGCGGTGGAGCGCGACGGCTATCGCCGGTTCGGATGCGCCCCCGGGATCTACGCGGCCCAGCGCTACGCCATCGAGCCCGACGCGTCGGCCGCCAGCTACTTCTTTGCACTGGCAGCGATGACCCGGGGTCGCATCCGGGTCGAGGGCCTGGGCCGGTCCGCCGTTCAGGGCGACATGGCGTTCCTCGACGTGCTCGAGCAGATGGGTGCCGTCGTGCGCCAGGGCGACGACTGGACCGAGGTGGTCGGCCGCGACCTGCGCGGCGTCGACGTCGACCTGGCCGACTTCTCCGACACCGCCCCCACGCTGGCGGTGGTGGCGGCCGTCGCCGACTCGCCCACCCGCATTCGGGGCATCGGGTTCGTGCGGGGCAAGGAGTCCGATCGCATCGGTGCCGTCATCACCGAGCTGGAGCGCCTCGGCATCGCATCGGTCGAACACGATGATGGGCTGACCGTGCACCCCGGTGAGGTCCGATCGGGGGTGGTGAGCACCTATGAAGACCACCGGCTGGCGATGGCCTTCGGTCTGCTGGGCCTGGTGGCCGACGGCGTGGCGATCGCCGATCCCGGCTGCGTGGCCAAGACGTTCCCCACCTATTGGGATGTACTCGAGGGTGCTCGCACCCAGGCGTAGATCTTCGCCCGTGCCTCACCTGGTGAACCGTTTGGCCACGTCTGCCAGGTGAACAAAGGAAAGCCCGGCACCGTGGTGGCGCCGGGCTTTCGGTGAGGTCGGTTTGTCGTGAGGCCGCGCTGTGGTGCGGGCCTCCAGTCGACCCGGCGTCCTAGAGCGAGGCCTCGTCCATCAGTGCGGCGCCGGCGGTGGCCCGGGGCACCAGGCCCGCAACGGCGGGCAGTTGCTGGTCGGCAAACCAACGGGCGGTGCGTACCTTCTCGGTGCAGAACGCCTCGTCGCCACCTTCGGCGGCCCACTCGGTGGCCGCCAGGGCGCTCTTGCCCAACACCCAACCGCCGACGACCAGGCCCCACATGCGCAGGTACGGCGTGGCGCCCGAGAGCACGTCGCGGATGTCGCCGGAGTTGGCGAAGATCCACTGGGTGGCCTCGTCCAGAGCGTCGGTGGCCTCGCTGAGGCGGCTGGCGATGCCTGCCAGCTCCTCTTGGCCGTTGAGCTCGTCGATCGTCGTCCGAATGTTGGCCATGGTGTCGGTCACCACGCCGCCGGCGCGCATCGGCAGCTTGCGGCCGACGAGGTCCATTGCCTGGATGCCGTTGGTGCCCTCGTAGATGGGGGCGATGCGGGCGTCCCGGAAGAACTGGCTGACGCCCGTCTCTTCGACAAAGCCCATGCCGCCGAACACCTGCACGGCGAGGGATGTGACCTCGACACCCATGTCGGTGCACCAGGCCTTGGTGATCGGGATAAGTAGTTCGTTGAGGTCCTCGGCCTTCTGGCGGTCGTCCTCATCGGAAAGTGCGCTGGCCCCGTCCATGGCGACGGCATTCATCAGGCAGATGCCCCGCATCGCCTCGGTGATCGAACGCATGTCGAGCAGCATGCGCCGGACGTCGGGGTGGCCGACGATCGGGCTGGTGCGGTCCTCTTTGGGGGTGCCGACAACCTTGCCCTGCACCCGTTCGTTGGCGTGCGCCAGCGCCCCCTGAAGGGTGCGCTCGGCCAGGCCGAGGCCCTGGACGCCCACCGACAAGCGGGCCATGTTCATCATGACGAACATCACCCGCATGCCGTCGAACTCGTTGCCGAGCAGCCAACCGGTTGCGCCGCCTTGGTCGCCGAAGCTCATCGTGCACGTCGGCGAGGCGTTGATGCCCATCTTGTGCTCGATCGACACCACTTTGAGATCGTTGGGCTCGCCCAGCGTGCCGTCGTCGTTCACCATGAACTTGGGGACGATGAAGCACGAGATGCCCTTGGTCCCGGGAGGAGCGTCGGGCGTGCGGGCCAGCACGAGGTGGACGACGTTGTCGGCCATGTCGTGGTCGCCCCACGAGATGTAGATCTTGTTGCCGGTGATCGACCAGGTGCCGTCGCCGTTGGGTTCGGCCTTGGTGCGCAGCGCCCCCACGTCCGAACCGGCCTCGGGCTCGGACAGGTTCATCGTGCCGGTCCACTCGCCGGAGACCAGCTTGGCCAGGTACGTCTCGGTGACGTACTCGTCGGCAACCGAGTTGATGGCGTGGATCGAGCCCTGGGTCAACAGCGGCGCCATCGAGAACGCCATGTTGGAGCTCACCATGAACTCTTGCAACGCAATGCCGACCGCCTCGGGAAACCCGCCGCCGCCGTAGGCGGGATCGAAGGTGAGAGCGCCCCACCCGGCCTCGACCAGCTTGGCGTAGGCCTCCTTGAATCCCTCCGGGGTCACCATCGTGCCGTCTGGCTGCAACTGGGTGCCCACCTGGTCGCCGATGGCGTTGGTAGGGGCGATCACCTCGGCGATGAACGTGCCCGCCGCCTCGATGGCGTCGTGCACGGTTTCCGAGTCCAGCTCGGAGAACTTCTCGGTTTCCAACAGCGCGGGTAGGTCGAGCACGCGGTCGAGCAAGAAGCGGATGTCATCGAGCGGAGGTGTGTAATCCTGCATGACGACAATCTAGGACTCGATAGTTACCCGTCGGTAACCGGCGGCCACGCCGTCTCTCCTTGAGATCAGCGGGTGACCGGCACCCACGCCAAGGCCACCTGGCTGACCGTGATGTCGTTCTTCTCCAACGGCACCGGCACCACCTGGGTCGCCGTCGCCACCAGCGCCCAGCGTTCGTCCAGCTCCACGATGGCGTCCGCCAGCGTGGCCTCCAGCTCGGTGAGGTCCTCGGTGTGGTCCTCGATCCGGGCGCCGTACTGCTCCACCTTCTCGGCAGCCCGCGTGGTGCGTCCCCTCTTGGCGGACACCGAACGGACCGCGGTGGCGATTGAACGTGATGATCGGCGTCCGCCCATCAGGGCCCCGAACACCGAGCCGGCGCCCGAGATCAGCTCGTCGGTTCTCGACGTCGACGCAGTTGTCTGGGCCGTTTGCAGGCGTTCCTGTTCCTTGGCAATCGCCGTGCGGATGCGATCGGCCTTGCTGGTCAGCTGCACCCGGAGCTTGTCGGCCTCGGCGTCGGCGGCCGCTCTTGCCGCCTCCGAGGCGCGGGCCTCGAACTGCTCGCGGCTCTCGCCTGGCCGCCCGGTCAGCTTCAGCTCGGGGTTGGTGAGCAACTCGGTGGTGCGTCCTCGATACAGCCGGTCCTTCAGGGACCGTTCGAGGTTGGTGAAGAAGGTCTTGGTGGCGGTCTTGGCGGTCGGCAGGGCGAACCCACCGGCATGGGGTGCCGCCTCGAGCAGGTCCCGATCGTCGTAGTCCACCGCCCTCACCGTGTCGGCGCTGGGCTCGGCGGGCAGCGGAAAGAAGACCGCTTCGTAGGTCTCTTCTGCTCGGAATTCACCTTCGTCGTAGAGCAGCTCCACCCGTGCGACGACCGCCGGCTCCCAGCGTTGCCCGCCGGCGACGGCGCCCAGGTCGGCGGCCCACGGGGCGGCGGCGTCGACGAAGCGAACCGGGATGCCGTCGGCCACCTGGGGCATGGTGGGGGTCTCGTCGTCGGCCAAGTCGCCGAGCGCTTCAAGCGCGGGTGCGGCCGGGGGCCCCGGTTGAGCGACGGGCTCGGCCTGTTCGGCGGGCTCAGCGGGCGCTGGCGGCGCGGCTGGCACGCCCTGTGTCGCGGGTGCCGCCTGCTCGAGCTGCGCGCCCGGTTCCACAGGTGCTGGCTGGGCTGCCGGCTCCGGCTGCGCCGTTGGTTCGGGCTGCGCTGCGGGCTGACCTGGGGCTGCAGCCGAGGGGGCAGCGGCCGCGCCGCCGGTGCTTGCGGTAAGGGCAGCAGCAGCCTCGGCCTGGCCGGGCAACCGCCCTACCTGGTCCTTGGACAGCGGACCGGCCAGGTAGCTCATCGCCCAGCGGACGCCGAAGCGGCGGGGTGCCGATCCGCCGGTGCGCTGCATGAGAAACTGGCGCTTGCCCAGGCCGGAGATCGTCTCCGACAGCGCTTTCAGGTCGACGGCGCCGGCCGCGGACGACATGCCGTCCAACAACCGAGCCTTGTCCCGCTCGGTCTGCAGGCGCCCGATCATCCAGGTGCCGGCGTTGGAGATGGCCTTGTAGTCGAGGTCGACCGGGTTCTGGGTGGACAGCACCACGCCGACGCCAAACGCACGCGCCTGCTTGAACAACGTGAGGATCGGCTTTTTGGAAGGAGGCTGCGCAGTCGGCGGCACGTAGCCGTACACCTCGTCCATGTAGATGAGCGCCCGAAGATCGGTCGAGCCGGACTGGCCCCGCATCCACGTCACCATTTTTGAGAGCACCAGGCTGACGACCATCTGGCGTTCGCTCTCCGAGAGATGCGCCAGGTAGAGCACGGTGCAGGCGGCTCGACCGTTCTCGTCCCACAGCAGCGACTCGACGTCGAGCGGGGCGCCCTGGGTCCAGGGGGCAAAGCCGGGCGAGGCGAGGAGCCCGTTCAGCTTCATCATCAGCTTGGTGCGATCGGCCTTGGGGAAGAACTGATCCAGCTCGATCACCCCCAGCTTGCGCATCGGCGGGTCCTGGATGCGGGTCAGCAGCGTCGCCAGGTCGAGGGTCTCGCCGGCGGCCCACGCGGTGGCGATGATGTTGGCCAACAGGATGTGTTCCCGGTCGGCCAGCGGGTCGGCCGTGATGCCGACCAGCCCCAGAATGCCCGAGACCAAGGCCTCGATCTCGTCGGTGACCGCCTCGCCGTCAGTGCCGGCGCCCGCGCCGACGGGTGGTGCCAGGCTGCCGATCAGGTTGACCGGCAGCCCGGCGGTCGAGCCGGGGGTCAGCACGCAGAAGCGGTGGCCGTCCCGCAGCTCGGCGATGTGGTTGGGCGCCAGCCCCCAGCCCTCCAGGCCGCTGCGCCAGGTTTCGGCGGTCTCCGCCGGGTCGGTGTCGCGGGGCACCCAGGGGGCAAAGTCGTCGGCAGACAGGTCGGGGAACGTCAACAGCAGGTTGCCCATGTCCCCCTTGGGGTCGATCACCAACGTGGGGATGTTCTGGCGCAGCGCCTCCTCCATCATCACCACGCCCAGCCCGGTCTTGCCGCTGCCGGTCATGCCAACGATCACCCCGTGCGTGGTCAGGTCGTCGGCCTCGTAGGCCACCGCTTCGTCGGTTCGGTCGCCGGCGTCGTCGAGAAACGCACCGAGTTGGAAGGTGGCATCGGACATGGTGGGTGCTCCAGGGGTTGCAACGTCTCGTTCGCAAGGTTGCCACGCGCCGCTCGGAGCAGATGCGGTCGACGTGCGGAATCGTGTGTGCCTCCCGAACCCGCTGGCCTTGTGCGGTCGGCGGTCAACGGCAAGGCTCGGTGGGCGGCCGCCACCCTTGGCGGCCGCAGTAACCGATGGAGAACCACCCATGAGCTTTCTCGACGATGCGAAGAAGAAGCTGGACGATGTTGTCGACGAGCACGGCGACAAGATCGCTGACGGCGTCGAGAAGGCCGGCGACTTCATCGACGACAAGACTGGCAACAAGCACGCCGACAAGGTTGATCAGGCGCAGGAGAAGATCGGCGACGCCATCAAGAAGATGCAGGCCGACGGCAAGTGAGACGCCCGGCCGGGTGATGCGGCCGATCACAGATCCGCTGATGGCGGCCGAGGGGCCACCCTCAGCGCGTGGGTGCGTCGTCGCCTGACTCACCTTCCGCGTCCGCAGGGTGGTCCGGTTGCGGGTCCGAAACAGCGGCACGCAGCGCCAGGTTGCCGGCGAGGATGAGCGCCAGCAGGCTGACCGCAACCATGCCCAGTGCCCAGTAGTAGATCGACCAGTCGATGAGCGAGCCGAACGGCGGCGACCCGGGCAACCCGTTGCGCAACTGTGGCAACGCAAAAAGGACCCCGGCATAGAAGCCCCAGCACCAGAAGGGGATTTCGCGTGCCTGCACGAGTACTCCCCAGGCCAGGGCGACGCAGCCCAGCGCCAACAGCCACGCCAACGCCATCAGCGCGATGGCGAAGGCCACAACCGTTCGGGGCCGCTCCAGGTCGAAGTCGGCGGCCAGCACGTCCCCACCCCCGTCGCCGGGGCTGGTGCTGGAGACCCGAAGATCGCTGAGGCTGGACCGTACCGTTGCCACGATGGGGACGGGTTCGAACTCCCGATCGCCCTCGATCGCCTGACCCTCGCCGGGGTCGACCTCCTTTTGCACCAGCAGCACCAGTTGCGCTTTGTAACTGTCGACAGGATACCGGGTCAGTCGACTGCCGCTGAGCTGGAGCGTGCCGCTGATCGGATCGATCGTCGACCCTGTCTCGAAGACGGTCTGGGTCCTACCGGCGATGTCGTTGAACAACACTCGGATCGTGCGCGTGAGGGTTTGGTCGCTGCCGACGATGAGGTCTGAGCCGGGCTCGAGCACCACCCGAGCGGTCACCTCACCGCGGCTGAGGTCGGGGTTTAAAAGCGTGACCCGTGCCCCGATTTCGTTGGCCCCAGGCCGAGCATCTTCGTCCCCGCCGTCGCCCGCGCTGAGTACCTCATCGGTGGGACCGGCCGGGATGGTGATCACTGCTATGCCCAGTCCTAACACCGGTCCCAGGAGGGTGACCAGGATCAGGATGTTGCGGATCGGTCGGGTCTTCTGTGCCGGCCAGCGACGGATACCCAGGCTGGCAATCGGTTCGACTTGGCGTTTCAGACGGCTGGCGCTCAGTGCGGAACCGCCGCCCCGGCGGTCTTTGCGGGATCCCGGATCACTGCGCAGGCGGCGCAGACCCGAGGCACGGTGCTCAGGCTGGGTGGAATCGTCGCCGGGGGATTGCTTGGGCACCGCTCCGATGTTACCGGGCGGCTCGAGGAGGAGTGGCTCGAGCACGGCGAGTGGGTGAGGCCCACAGGATCGGGTGTGAACAGCCGATAACGTCGCTGACATGGACACCGACCGGATCGCCTCCGAGAGCTCTGCCGTTCCCAGCATCAACGGTGCGTCACAGGCGGCCAACAGTGGCCCGGCGGCGCTGGCCGAGGAGCAGCCGGCACCCAACGAGGGGCTTGCAGGTCGTGCTCTGGCCCTTGGCCTGGCCGCGGTGCTGGGTTTCGCCGGGGTAGCCCATTTCGTCAGGCCGCAGTTCTTCGATCCAATCGTGCCCGATTGGATGCCGGGGTCGGCCCGCACGACCACTTACGTGTCGGGCGTCGTTGAGTTGGCCGCAGCAGTGCTGGTGGCCAACCCCCGCACCCGCCGGTTCGGTGGTTGGTTCGCCGCCGCCACGTTCATCGGCGTGTTCCCGGCAAACGTGCAGTCTGCCCTGGACGGGGGAATGTCGGGCTTGGAGCCACCCCTCGACTCGCCAGTCGTGGCTTGGGCTCGTTTGCCGCTGCAGTTTCCCTTGATCGCCTGGGCGATCGCTGTCGCCCGTGGCAGCCGCAGGCACAACTGAGCCCTGCTGAACCGACCCCTTTACCGAACCGGGGAGTGAAACCGACTGTCTGGGCGCGTTCCGGGCTCCCGAGTTCGGTGATGCAACCGTTTCTCTGCTGAACCGGGGAGTGGAACCGACCGTCTGGGCGCGTTCCGGGCTCCCGAGTTCGCATTCGGGCGTGCTGGGTGTGCTGGGTGTGCTGGGTGTGCTGGGTGTGCTGGGCGTGCGGGCTCAGGGGTGTGCGGGCTCAGGGGTGGCGGGGGCGGCCGAGGATGTCCTGCGGATCGAGCATCGCCTCGATGCGGTCGAGCAGATCGATCCGCACCGGGTCGCCGTGGGCGGCAAGCGCATCGTCGTTGGTCGGTCCCCAGCCGTGTTCGGAGGCCCACGATCCACCGAGGCCGGCGACCACCGCCCAGATGCGTCGCCGCAGGCCGGCGATGGTCTCGGGGTGGGGCGGTCGTCCGCCGGTAGCGGCGTGAGGAACGACCAGGTTGGCGTGGAGGCCTCCGTCGCCCCAGTGCCCAAACTCAACCAGGCTGGCGCCGTCGGGCAGGTACGGGCGGACGTCGTTGTCCAGCGCTGCCCGAAGCTCGGGGAGGCGGCTGCGGCGAACCGACAGGTCGAACCCCATCACAGTGCCGGACCGCGCCAGCGCTTCGCTGACCCGATGCCGGAGGCCCCACGCGTCGCCGGGCGGCACGACCAGCGCGTCGAGCAATACCGAGCCGGGCAGCTCGGCGAGCGCTCGCACCAGCGCCTCCTCCGCGGAACGATCGGGTGCCGGGTCGGTCTCGGCAGCCTCGACCAGAAGCGTGAGCGGAGGCGGGGCGTCCTCGCCGAACGGGTTGTGCACGCCGGGCTCTCCGGCGGCCAGACCGAGCGCCTGGGCGTCCATGGCCTCGACGGCGCGCAGCCGGTGGCCCAACGCCCGTTCCAGGGCGGCGGTGATCGTCACGGCCGCCCGGTCGTCGGCCGGAACCAGAAACGCGGTGGCCCGATCCCGGTCGATGGCGGCGACTTCGAGGGCGACGGCGGTGACGATGCCAAACCGACCCGCCGCTCCTATGAACCAGTCGCTCACCTTTGGGCTGGTGTTGTTCTTGCGCAGGGCGCCGAGGTCGTCGAGCACTGCCCCCGGGGGCTCAGCCAACACGACCTCGAGCCCCAGCAGGTGACGCCGCAGGTCGCCGTGGTGGATCATCCGGGCCCCGCCGGTGTTGGTCGACACCATGCCGCCGAGGGACGGGTCGCTGCCCAGGTCGATCGGCAGAGACAGCCCGTGTGGTGCGAGCGCCTCGTTCAACGTTGACAGCCGCACGCCGGCGTCGGCGATCACGGTGCGGTCATCGACGTCGACCTCAAGCCGGCTGCGCAGGCGTTCGAGCGACAGCACGACCATGTGCCCATAGCGGTCGGGCACCGACGCCTCGACCAGGCCGGAGTTGGCCCCCTGGGGGATGAGCCGCACCCGGTGGCGGCTTGCCAAACGGACCACCTCGGCCACCGCCGCCGTCGTCGCAGGGCGGACCACCACCGGGGTGCGGCCGGGGGTGCCCCGCCACGGTGTGGCGTAGGCCTCGCGGTCGACCGGATCGGTGAGGACCCCCGAGGCGTCGAGCGCGTCGCGTACCTCGGCGATGAAATCGGGGAGCCCGGGAGGGCTGGCCCGGTGCTCGGGGCCGGGGAGCGCGCTGGCGAAGCCGCCACCGCTGCGGGGGCTCACGGCACCAGTACCGCCTTGCCCGCCAGCGAGCGGTTTAGCAGGTCACCGAGCACCGCGCCGACGTGGTCCAGCCGGTACTCGGTGGGTTCCTGCGGGTGGAGCCGTCCGGCTGCCGCGTCGGACAGGATGTCGTGCACCAACGCCAGGTTCTCCGCCGGGTTGGCCATGGCCCACGCCCCCCAATCCACCCCGACGATCGTCCGGTTGCGCAACAGCACCTGATTGGCGGGAATCACGGGGATATCGCCGGCGGCAAACCCGATGATCACCAACCGGCCGAAGGCGTCGAGCGCCCGCAGCGCCGCTTCGGTCGCCGGTCCGCCGACCGGGTCGACGGCGACGTCGACGCCGCCGTCGGTGGCCTCTCGCAGGGCGTTCTTCAACGCCACGCCGTCCACCGGCGTCGAGGGGTCGGCCGAACCCAGCGTCGCGGTGTTGATCGTCGCTTCGGCACCTTGGGCGACCGCCCGATCGAGGCGTTGTTCGCTCGACGCGACGGCGACCACCCGGGCCCCAAGGTCGCGGGCCACGTCGATGGCGGCCATGCCGATGCCGCCGGAGGCGCCGAGGACCGCCACCCATTCGCCCGCCCGCACCTTCGTTCGCCGGGTGAAGGCAAAGCGCATGGTGGCGTAGCTCTGCACCAATGTGGCTGCCTGGTTGTCGCTCAGACCATCGGGGATGGCGACGATGGCGTCGATCGGAGCCACCACCTGTTCGGCGAATCCCCCCAGCCCGATCGAGGCGAGTACCCGAGTACCCGGTTCGGGGGCGCCGTCGGTGTCGGGCCCCACCTCGACGACCACGCCGGCCACCTCGCTGCCAGGTACGAAGGGGAGGGGAGGCTTGATCTGGTAGCGACCTTCGACGAACAAGGCGTCCACGTAGTTCACCCCTGCCGACCGGACTTCGAGACGCACCTGGCCTGGACCAGGCGTCGGGTCGGGTATCTCGCCGACGGTCAGGTCCTGGGCCGGGCCGAGTTGGGAACACACCGCTGCACGCATGCCCCACGTCTATCGCATGCGAGAGCCCCAGCGTCGGGGTCACCCTCCCGAACCCCCGCCTGGACCCGTACTCGGGAGTCAGGAGCGCGGTCTGGCGGTGGTGTGGTCTCCCGAGTTGCGACAGGGTGGTGTAGTGGGGAGTCAGGAGCGCGGTCTGGCGGTGGTGTGGGCTCCCGAGTTGCGACAGGGTGGTGTAGTGGGGAGTCAGGAGCGCGGTCTGGTGGTGGTGTGGGCTCCCGAGTTGCTGATGCGTTCCCGGCCGCCTCAGCTAGCGGTCCAGGCGTCGGGTCAACGCGGTCAGCTCCGCCAGGGCGGCCACCTCCGCATCGACCGGGCGGATCACCAACTGTTCGGCCACCGACGCCGTGGCCTCGACGAGGGCTCGCCGGGCGAGTGCTGCCCGGCGTCGCGCTCCGACGGCGGCTGCCCACCCCACGATGAGCGCCACCAGAATCCCGCAGACAGCGCCGCCCAGGGCGAGCATGGTGGGCCAGGGGATCCGACCCACGCTCGGCGTGGGCAATTCCGGCAGACCCAAGGCTGCGACGACGCCGATGGCGAGCAGCCACACGACACCCACCACCATCGCAGCGGTGAAGAGCCACTGCGCCGTCGAGGCCACCGACCACCAGCCGGGGCGTCGGGTGGGCAGGTCGACCGCGCCGACGGAGCGATCCAACGCGTCGGGGAGCTCGTCGCGCCGCGCTCTGGCCACGTCATCGAGCCGGTTGCGCCAGCGATGGGGAAGGCCGTTGCCGACATGGTCGCTCAGGTTTCGCAGCGCCTCGTCCATACCCGCTTCTGCGACGGCGCTGGGCGCCGGACGCGACGTACGGGGCACGGTGACGGTGCGGTCGGGTCCGGCTGCGTCGTCGTGGTCGCCGCCGTGGCGTCGGCGCGTCGTCAGCCGTTCCTTGTCCAGCCCCAGCCGGCGTAGCGGATCGGGTCGCAATCGTCCGACCCAGCGTGTTGGTGGCCATCCCGCCACATGGGCCGATCGCCGCCGGTGGGACGCGGCCACGGCGTCGGTGACGACCTCCACTTCGGCTGCCACGGCAAAGCTGTTGGCCAGCGCCCTGGCCGACGCAGGGTCGACCGGCCGGGGGACCGTGTCGCCGACAGCCGCCGCCAACTCCGTGGCCACCCAGTCGAGGTCGGCGTCGAGCCGTGCGAGCAACGCTCGTCGCTCGGCCACCCGAGCCGCCAGTTCTCGTCGCAGCGCGTCCACCCCTGCGCCGGTGGTGGTCGATGTCGGCAACACCCGCACGCCGACCAGGCCGTCCTCGGCCAGCATCCGGCCGAGGTGCTCCTGGGTGGCGGCGCGGTCGGTCTCCGCCAGCAGGTCGATCTGGTTGAGCACCACCAGCGTGACTGCGGCGTGACCGGCGAAGCGTCGCAGGTAGCCCTCGTGAAGGGCGGCATCGGCGTACTTTTGCGGATCGACCACCCACACGAACGCATCGACCACTTCGACGAGTCGGTCGACCTCCGCCCGGTGTTCGGCGGCGGTCGAATCGTGGTCCGGCAGATCGATCAGCACCAGGCCGGCCAGCTCGTCAGCGGGGCCGCCGACAGCGTGGCGGCGGTCGATGCCCAGCCAGTCGAGCAGACCGGATGCCCCGTCGCCGACGACCGCCGCCCGAGCCGACGAGGTGGTGGGCCGCCGCACGCCGACCTCGGCCAGATCCTCGCCCACCAGGGCGTTGAACATCGACGACTTGCCGCTGCCCGTGGCGCCGGCGAGGGCCACGACCGTGTGGGTGGTGCCGTGGCCAAGCCGACCGCGGGCCGCGTCGAGGGCGCCGCGTGCGTGATCCGCTGCGGCCGGATCGAGGCGATGATCCGACAACGCCACCACCTGGCCAAGGACGTCCAGGCGTTCGGCCAGCGCATCGGCGGCTTTGGCGGTCGAGCGCTGCGACCGGCGGGACGGTGTTGCCGGAACGTCGGGGGCACTCATCGGTTCACCCCGCGACGCAGTTGTTGGATCAAGCCGGCGAGGCGTTCGGCCGCACCCGGGTCGAATCCCCGGTCGAACACCTGGGAGCGGTACCGGTTGGCCTCTCGGTCGATGAGCACGCCGAAGCGTCGGTCGAGGTCGGTGCGGGCGTCGGCCGCCAGTTTCCGCACCGCCTGATCCCCCAGGAGCGCCTCGGTGAGTTTCTGGCCGACGGCCGACGACCCGCCGGCGATCGCCACCTCGGCCCCGGTCAGGCCGCCGGTGTGGGCAAACGTGGCCACCATCAACACCAGCGCCATGCCGTTGACGCCGTAGCTCAACGCACGGGCCGTGCTGCGTTTGTTGGCGCCCTCGGTACGGAGCAGATCGAGCAGTCCCTCCTGCCACGAGCGGATCATCGACTCGGCCCGTTCGGGCAGGTCGGGTGACGGGCGGGTGAGGTCGTCGTCGGCCTCGTCGAGCAGGGCGGCACCTGCGGGGTGGGCACGCCAGGCCTCGGATGCGGCGGCGGTCGCCTCGGCCACTCGTGCCCGCACCAGCGTCTCGACGCCGCTCTCGAGAGCACCCTGGAAGCGATCGGACTCGGTAGGACGCCCGGTGACGGCTGCGGTCACGCGGTCGCGCCAACGTCCCAGCTTGCTCTGAAGCTGACGCAGCAGTTCGCCGGTGCCAACCAGGTCGGCCCAGCGGGCCATGACCTCGCCCCGCATCACCGTGCCGTCGCGCACCTCGGTCGACAGCTGCGCCCGGGCGAGGTTGAACGGTGCGGCCGCCGACGCCAGCAGGGCGTCACTGATCCGCTGCTGGTCGGCCAGCGCAGTCGCCACCTCGTCGGCCCGATCCGACAAGGCACCGAGGGCGCCGGTCAGGGTTCGGCGCACCACCTCGGCCCGAACCGCCCGGTCGGACGCCACCTGCTCCAGCCATGAGCCCAGCTCGTCGACCTCCGACGCCGGCAGGCGTCCGTCGTCGAGCGTCTGCTCCTCGAAGGCGAAGAGCGGGGCGTCGTGCAGGCCTTCGGCCTCGAGCATCTCGGTGAAGTGGGCGACGACCTCCGCCGTGGCGCCGGGCGGGATGCGGTTGATCACCAGAGCGAGGACCACCCCGCGTGCTGCTGCGTCACGAAGGAACCGCCAAGGCACCGCATCGCCGTAACGGGCGGCGGTGGTGACGAACACCCACAGATCGGCGGCTTCGAGCAACTGGCCGGCCAGCTGCCGGTTCTGGCTGACCACCGAGTCGATGTCGGGGGCATCGAGAATGGCCAAGCCCGCCGACAGCGTCGTCGACGCCACGATCTCCAGCTCGGCCGGGCCGGTGGCAGCGCTGCCGCTGACCCTCGCCAGCCCGCCGAGAACGCGGTCCCCCTCGAAAGCGGCGGCGACGTCCGGGTGATGCACCAGCACCGGCGCGGTGGTCGTTGGCCGGAGGACACCGGGACGGGTGACGTCGGCCCCGATGATGCTGTTGACCAGCGTCGATTTGCCGGCCCCGGTCGACCCTCCGATCACCGCCAGCGCGGGTGCGTCCAGGCTGGAGAGACGGGGCACGATGTAGTCGTCCAACTGCTGGACGGCGGTGGCGGCCGAGTGGCGGGACGCTTCGGCCGAGGGGGCGGAAAACGGCAGCGTGATGCCGCTCAACTCGGAGCGCAATGAGATGGCGGTGACCAGCAGGGCCTCGGCGTCGATGTGCAGCCTCCCTGAGTCGCCGTGGTCGTCCAGTCTTGCCGATTTCCCAGTCCGACGGCCGGAAAGTCGGCATTGCCCGCTCCGCTCCGCTTCACTCGGCTCGGGCGATTTCGTCGAATGGTAACTTCTTGTGGTTCACCGTCTCGATCCGACGACCGCACCACCAACCGGCAAAGGACCATGATGAGCGACGAAGGCCAGCCGAGCACGCCCTCCTCAAGTGAGGAGGGGATGTCGCCACCCGCGGCCGACCCATCGAGCGGAGCTGAAACCCCGCCGCCATCGGCACCGCCGCCGCCCGACATGAGCGGCGATGGCCCGCCACCATCACCCCCGCCGCCGCCCGATTCGAGTGGGTACGGCAGCGTTCCTCCGCCGCCGTCCGGCGAGGGTTCGACGGCCCAGGCGCCGCCCGAATATTCGCAGCCCGATTACGCCCAGCCGGACCCGGCCCAGCCCGGTTATTCACAGCCCGATTACGCCCAGCCGGACCCGGCCCAGCCCGGTTATTCACAGCCGGGTTACTCACAGCCGGACCCGGCCCAGCCCGATTATTCGCAGCCGGGTTACTCGCAGCCGGGTTACGCCCAGCCGGACCCGGCCCAGCAGGGCTACGCCCCGCCGCCGGCCGTCCCACCGATGGCCAACATGGCGGGCGCCGGCGTTGCCGACGACACCGGCTCGGCGGTGATCGCCCAGGTGCTGGCGCTGTTCACCGGCATTCTCGGCACCGGCATCTACTACGCGGTCAGCAACGACAAGTCGCCCTTTGTACGCCACCACGTCACCGAGGCGCTGAACTTCACGATCACGTTGGCGATCGCGTGGGCGGCCACCATCGTCCTCAGCATCGTGTTGATCGGTTTCTTGATCATGCCGTTCCTCATGCTGTGGGGCTTCATCATGCCGATCCTGGCGGCGGTGGCGGCCAACAAGGGGGAGTGGTACCGCTACCCGGCCACCCTTCGCCTGGTGAAGGGGCCACTCGACCAGCCGGGCGGCGTTCAGGGCTACGGGGGTCAGAGCTACTGAGTACCGACGACACTTCCGACCAGACATCGCAGGGCAACGCACCAGGCGCCGGGCCGGCGCCCGGGTGGTACGCCGACCCACAGGGGTCGGTGCGCTGGTGGGATGGCATCGCCTGGACCGCGCACGTTGGCGGATCCTCGTGGCAGGCTTCCGGCCCCGGCGTGGCGGCGCCCAGGCCCGACTACTCCAACCAGCCGTGGAGCCACGACCCGGCGAGCGATCGGTCGATGGGGCTGGTCGCCAACCTGCTGGCCATGCTCGGCGGCCTCATCGGCACCGGCATCTTCTATGCGGTGACGAAGGAACGGTCGCAGTTCGTGCGCCACCACGCCGCCGAGGCGCTGAACTTCACGATCACGCTCACGATCGTGTCCTTTGCGTTGCCCCTCGGCGTGATGGCGCTCCTGATGGGCGGCACGTTCGTCTTTGGTCGGGGCGTCGCCTTCGGTGGCTTCTTCGCGCTGTTCCCCCTGACGATGGCGATCGGGCTGGTTGCGCTGGTGCTGCCGATCATGGCGATGGTGGCGGCCAACCGGGGTGAGTGGTACCGCTATCCCATGATTTTCCGGTTCGTCAAGGGGCCGCT
Organism: Candidatus Neomicrothrix sp.; assembly: GCF_035329545.1. NCBI lineage: Bacteria > Bacillati > Actinomycetota > Acidimicrobiia > Acidimicrobiales > Microthrixaceae > Candidatus Neomicrothrix > Candidatus Neomicrothrix sp. The sequence continues at coordinate 51,702 of NZ_DAOLGP010000002.1, read as the reverse complement.
TGACCTGGAGACCACCGAGCGCGGCTAACGCTCTCAAAACGAGACTCACCCAGCCGAGCGGCTGGGTGAGTCCACACACGTTTGTCAGCAGGCGCACCAGGCGCCAGAACCATGAAGCCGGTTAGTTGAGGCCCTCGTCAGCGAGGAACTCCTCGGCGATGTCCTTGGCGTCTTCCTTATCGATGTCGAAGCGCTTGTTCAACTCGATCAGCTTGTCGGTGGTCAGCGTGGCCGAAACCTTGTCCACCTCGCTGGCCAGGTCGTCGCCGCCATCGTCTGCGAGCGACTTGGACGCCACCGGGATGATGTTGTCGGCCTTGAGCAGGCCCTTGTCATCCTCGAGCACCACCCAGTTGTTCTCGGCGATGGCGCCGTCGGTGCTGAACAGCACGGCCACGTCGATGTCGCCGCTCTTCAAAGCGCGCTTGGTGTTGGGGCCGCCGCCGTCGAGCGGCGTGAAGTTGCCGGACAGGTCGACGCCGTAGATGCTCTTCAGCCCGGCAAGACAGCCGGGGTTGGTCGGACAGTCCTGGGGGCCGCCCAGCTTGAGATCGTCACCGAGATCACCGATCGAGGTGAGGTTCTCGGCCTTGGCGGTCTCCTCGGTGACGACGAACGTGTTGGTGTTGACGGCCTCGGTGGGCTCGAAGGCCACCAGGTCCTTCTTCTCCAGCTGAGGCTTCAGCGCGTCGACGGTCTCGCCCACGTCGTTGGTGGCCTCGCCGGCGTTGTCGTTGAGAAACTCGAGCATCGAGGCGGCGTACTCGGGGGTGAAGTTGATGTCGCCGGACTCGAAGGCGGTGAGCACGAGGTCGCGGAAGCCGCCCAGCTCCTGATAGTCGACGTCGTAGCCAACGGAGGCCAGGTGCTGGCCGTAGACTTGCGAGACCACCTGGGACTCGCCGAAGTCCTGGATGCCGACCGTGATGGCAGGCTTGTCCGCGTCGGGAGCGGACGACTCGTCGTCGTTGCCGCATCCCGTGGCGGCCGCCACCATCACGAGCGAGGCGATGCCCGCTCCGAGGTGTCTGATCGTGCGATTTCGTGTCATGTAGGTCGCCCTTCTCGTGGGTGTCGAAACAACCTAGCGAGGCGCGACGCGGGGGCCGAGCATTTGACGCTCCGTCTGTCTGGCGCCCGAACGATTCCCGGTCGATCCCGCTTCACCGCAGGTGAGGTGGGCGATGCGGCCCGTTTGCCTCAACGGCTGCGGCCCAGGCGCTGCCAGCGGCTTGATCGATGAGCGAGTGCCCCGACCAGCCCGTCGGCGGCCAGCGCCAACACGATGACGAGCAACGACCCGCCCAGCAGCTTGCCCTTATCGGGCTGAAGCCGTCCCTCCTCGATGAACGAGCCGAGCGCAACGAAGCCGACCAGCGCACCGAGCGTCGCCGTGGCGACGACCTGGAGCGCGGCGATGCGAACGCCGGTGAGGATCAGCGGCATCGCCAGTGGGATCTCCACCTGGCGCAGCAGTTCGAAGTCCTCGAAGCCCATGCCGACCGCAGCGCTGCGAACGCTTGGGTCGACGCCCCGGATGCCGGTGAACGTGTTGGTGAACATCGGTGGGATGGCGAGTGCCACCATGGCGATCAGCGTCGGCCAGAACCCGATGCCGACCGCCACGGTGGCCAGGCCGAGCAGCGCCAGGGTGGGGATGGCCCGGCCGGCGTTGGCCACCGCCGAGGCGAGGGCTGCGCCCCGGTTGCGGTGGCCCAGCCACAGCCCGGCGGGCAGGGCGATCACGCCGGCAACCACCATCGAGAGCATCGACACGTACACGTGGGCGGCCAGGCGCTCGGGGATACCCGCTGACCCCGACCAGGAACTCGACGCCGTGAGGAAGTCGATCATCTCACGCACGGGTGTCCTCCATGGCCGCTTGGCGCAGCCCTTCATCGCCCAGCTCATCGCTCAGGCCTGGTGTGGGCTTGCGGCTCCGGCCCACGCGGTCCCAGGGGGCGAGGGACCGCTGAAGCACGCTGAAGAGCAGGTCGGCCACGATGGCGAGCAGGAGGGACAGGACCGATCCCAGTATCAGCGGCGTGGGGAAGTCGCGGTTGAGGCCGTCGGTGATGAACACGCCATATCCACCGAACCCGACGGCCGAGGCCACCGTCACCAGGCCGATCGTCGTGACGGTGGCGATCCGAAGCCCGGCGACGATCGTGGGCACGGCGAGTGGCAGGTCCACCTTGAAGAAGCGTTGGGTTGGGGTGTAGCCGAGCCCATCGGCCGCAGCACGGGCGGCGGGGGGTACGCCGTCGAGGCCGGCGATGACGTTTCGCACCAGCGTCGACAGCGTGTAGGCGACCAGTGCGATCTCTGCGGTGAAGATCGAGAACCCCGAGAACGGGATGAGCAGCCCGAAGAACGCCAGGCTGGGGATTGCATAGAGCGCGCCGGAGAACCACCCGATCGGCGTGGCGGTCCAGCGGAAACGCACGGCGACCAGGCCCAGGGCGAGCGAGACCACCAGCCCGACGCCCACGGCGATGGCGGTGAGCTGGATGTGTTCGAAGGTGCGGACGGCGATGTCGTCGAGGTGCCTGGCCAACCAGTCCCATCGGATCAGCGGCTCGCCGGCGTCGGGCTGTTGGGTCACCGCAGCGGCGCCGAGGGGGAACGTCATGCTCACTGGTCGTTCCGGGAGGACATGGACCCCGAAGCGGTGGCTGCCACCAGGTCGTCGAAGCCCAGCTCACCATGGGGCTTCCCGTCGTTGGTGATCACCAGCGTGGCGGAGCCGGACTCCAACAACAGGTCGAGCGCTTCCCGGGCCGAGGCCGAGGCGTCCAACTCTGGGCCCTTCGACCCGTTGGGTGGGGTCAACATCAGCTCGCTGACCGGGACCAACCCCAGACCGCGCAGTGCGCGTTCGCCCCCGAGGAAGCTGGTGACGTACTCGCTGGCGGGGTTGCGCAACAGCTCGGACGGTGGGCCCGACTGGGCGATGCGGCCCCCGGCCGACATCAACACGATCGTGTCGCCCAGCTTCAGGGCTTCGTCAACGTCGTGGGTGACGATCACGATCGTCGTGCCCAGCCGATCGTGAAGCCCGAGCAGTTCGTCCTGGAGACGGCCGCGGACGATCGGGTCGACGGCGGAGTACGGCTCATCCATCAACAGGATCGGCGGGGCGGCTGCAAGCGCTCGGGCCGCGCCGACGCGTTGCTGCTGTCCACCGGAAAGTCCGGCGGGGTAGCGGCGTAGAAGGGCCGAGCCGAGCTCCAACAGCTCACCCAGCTCGCTGACCCGGGCGTCGATGTCGGCCCCGCTCCAGCCGAGCAGCCGGGGAACGGTGCCGATGTTGTCGGCGATCGATTTATGGGGAAACAGGCCGACGTCCTGGATGACGTAGCCGATGCCCCGCCTCAGCTCGGCGACCGGCTTGTCGCCGATGTCGACGCCGTTGACGGTGATCCGGCCGGAGGTCGGTTCCTCCAGCCGGTTGATCATGCGGAGGGTGGTCGTCTTGCCGCAGCCGGAGGGGCCGAGCAACACGACCAGCTCGCCGGGGGTGATCTCCAGGTCCAGCGAGTCGACGGCCGGTGCGGTTGCTCCGGGAAACGTCTTGGTGACGCCGTCGAGGGTGATCGCTTGTGACGGGGTAGGGCTCATGGCTGGCCGGTCCTCATCTGTGGTCGTTCCCGACGCGCCGTCGTGGCGCCCCGAAGCGTTGCATCGGTGAAGCCACGCGGCATCAGCCTAACGAAGCCAGTGCCGGCCCCTCCAACGTTTGGGCGGCGCCGGGGGATCGAGGGAACGCATCGGAGCAAAGGGCGGTCCATGTCACGGCTTGGTTGTTTCCAGCGCCCGACGGACGGGTACTTGCGGCGCGCTCAGGCGATGGTCGGCTGCGGTTTGGGACGATCGACGACTGGCCGGACGGTCCCCGGACACGCCGGTGAGTTGTGGTTGGGAGGGGAACAAATCGGGCCGTCGGCAGGTTTACCTGATCGCTGGTTGTCATTTAGCACTAAATTAGGTACCATTCATCGGACAGGTCGGCAGCCCTCAGATCGACCCGTCCCAGCAAGGAGGCGACGTGCGCACCACTCAATCCACCAACGCCGGTGGTGAGGCGCTGACCCGGCGACACGACCGTCAGGCGAACCGGCGCAGCGACCGTGGCCGGCCCAACAGCGCGTCCGACCCGGTGGCGGCCTACCTCGACGAGATCGGTCGCTACGACCTGTTGACCCCGGCCGGCGAGCGAGAACTCGCCTCTGCCATCGAGGAGGGGCGGGAAGCCGAAGCCGCGCTCGAGGCGGCCGACAGCCTCTCTCGCAGCGAACGAACGCGCCTGCGCATGAAGGTTCGCTCGGGCGAACGGGCCCGCCAGGCGTTCATCAATGCCAACCTCCGGCTCGTCGTTTCGGTGGCCAAGCGCTACCAGGCCTCCGGTCTTCCCCTGCTCGATCTGATTCAGGAAGGCAACCTGGGGTTGATCCGTGCGGTCGAGAAGTTCGACCACCACAAGGGCTTCCGGTTCTCCACCTACGGGGTGTGGTGGATCCGCCAGTTCATCGCTCGTGGCATTGCGGCCACCCGCACCACGGTTCGGCTGCCGTCGCGTACCAACGACGACCTGCTGCGCATGCGGGAGGCCCAAAACCAGATCGAGCAGTCGCTCGGCCGCCCACCCGGGGTGCCGGAGTTGGCCGAGGCGCTCGATCTTCCCGAGGACCGTGTGCTCGACCTGATGCGGGTCGGCGCCGACCCGGTGTCGCTGTCCGCCAGCGTCGGCGAGGACGGCGGAGCCGAGCTGGGCGACTTCCTGGCCGATCCTGACGCTGAGGCCGAGGTCGACAACGTCGGCGCCCGGCTGCTCCCACAGGAATTGGAGGCGCTGCTCGAGGTGCTCGACGAGCGGGAGCGCACCATCGTCGAGCTTCGCTACGGCATGGACGGCGGCGAGCCCCGCAGCGTGGTCGAGGTCGCCGAGGAGCTTGACCTGTCCCGTGAGCGGATCCGCCAACTGGAGCATCGGGCGCTCGCCAAGCTGACCCATCCGTCGTGGCGGGCCATGCGGAAGCTGTCGAGCATCGCATGACCGACGGAGCCCGCGTTCCCCCTGGTGGGAGCGGGCAGTCCGCAACAAGGCAGTCCGATCCAGTGCAGTCCGACGACGGTCGCTCCGGTTCGTCGCCGGCCGATCCGAGGTCGTCCGATTCGCTGCCGGAGGACACGCTGTTGGGGCTGCCCGCGGCCGCCGAGCTGGCCGGCGTGCACTACATGACCGTCTATCGGTGGGTCAGAACGTCCCGTTTGGCCGCCGAGAAGTCGGGCGGTATCTGGAAGGTGCGCCTTGGCGACCTGGAGGCCCTCACCGGCGGGGGCGCTCGAGGCACATCCAAGGCCGACTCGGCCGGTCGTCATCGCCCCGCCAGGTTCGACGGCTCACGCTTGGCGCCGATGACCGCTGCGCTGCTGCGCGGCGACCAGGGCGGAGCTTGGCTGCTCGTCGAGGAATCTCGGCGTGCCGGGATCGCCCCGGTCGATGTGTTGTGCGATCTCATCGAGCCTGCGATGGCCGAGATCGGACGCCGGTGGCGCAACGGTGAGGTGAGCGTGGCCGACGAACACCGGGCCACCGTCGTTGCGTCCAGGCTGATCGGACGGCTGGGCCCGGCGGCCACCCGTCCCGGTCGCAGTCGTGGCGGGATTATCGTCGGTGCCGTCGAGGGCAACCGCCACAGCCTGGGATCGGCGGTGGTCGCCGACATCTTCCGGGCGGCCGGGTATGACGTCACCGACCTTGGCGCCGACGTGCCGGGAACCGAGCTGATCGACGTGGCCCGAGAGGTCGACAACCTGGCTGCGATCTGCCTGAGCGTTGCGGTCGAAGGCGAGGAGGAAGCAACGAGACGCACGATCGCCGGGCTGCGTTCGGCCATCGACGTCCCGGTTTTGGTCGGGGGAACCGGGGTACCCGACGCCGCCTGGGTGAGCGCCGTGGGTGCCGACGGGTGGTGTGCCGACGGCCGATCCGCGCCGGGGCTGGTCGACCGTCTGAGCGAGGCTCGGTGAGGCGCCGTAGGCGCAACGCCGCAGCGCTGAACTAGAACAAGCGCATGGTAGAACCGGCAGTGATGGTGACCGTACCCGGGCCCATGCTGGAGCGCGCCGTCGAAGCGGCGGTGGGCGACGGCTTCGTGGCGGGCACCGTCGTGCGCACCGTGTCGCTGCCGATGATCGATTCGATTGAGGTCGGGCTGACGGTCACGATCGTCGGGGCGTACTTCGATCTGGTCGAGCGCGCCGACGCCCGGGTGCCCGTGCGGGTGCATGGCCGGGTGACGGTCGGCCGCCCGAGCGGTGAGCCGCTGCCCATCTCGCTGCCGCCGCTCGACGTCGAGGTGCGTGCGCTGGTCGAGGCGCAGCTCGACCTGGGGGTGGACCAGGTTCGCTTGGTCATCGACCTCCCCGGGGTGGAGTTTCTTGGGGCGAGCGTGGTCGGGGTGGAGGGCGCTGCGCCCAGCGATCCGATGGCGCAGATGGCCCAGATGGCGCTGGCCGAGACCGGCGACACCCTGTTCTCCTCGCTGGGCCGCGAGGTCGGCCCGATCGGGATGGACCTCACCGGTATCCCGGTCGCCGAGCTCGGCCTGTCGCCGGGCCGGGCCGTGATCCGAAGCACCGATGGCGCGCTGACCGTCACCATCGGTGGCGTGACCGGCGAGACGGCCAGTGCGCACCGGACGCCCCCGTCGCGCGAGGACCGCATCGGCGTGTCGATCGACGCTGACCTGCTTGGCCCTGTGCTGTCGTTTCTCGCCACCCGGGCCCTTGGGGGGATCCCCGCCCCCTTCGACCTCGATCTGTCCGCCGCACCCGGGTCGCTCTCGGTGGGGGTGCGCAACACCCGGGTGCTCGGCCCGCCGATACCCGACTTCCGCACCGGGGTTCGCACGGCTGTGCACCTCACGCGACGCCAGGATCACCTCGAGGTTCGCCTGGCCGGTGCCTGGCTGGAGCTGCCCGGCCCGCTGGGGGTCTTCGATGGCATCGGCCGCGCCGCTGCCACGCTGGGCGCGTCGGTCATGCCGATCGTCGCCCGGTTGCCGATCTCCTATCCCCTTCCCAACGTCGACGACCTGACGGTTCGCATTGCGTCGCTGGCGGTGGGCACCGACCGCATCGACGCCCAGCTCGAGTTTGTCGACACCGACGAGTGACGGCGGGGCGCCTGGTCGCCGCGACGCGCATCCAGGGTTGCCACCGGCTCCGAAGAACCGAATAACGGGGCTGGCGTCATCGGCCTACCGCAGCCACCGGCTGCATCCACCAACCCATCGAGGAGCATTGATGAACGTCGGAGCCCAGGTCAGCGATTTCACCGCCACCGACCAGGACGGCAGGCAGCGCTCGCTGTCGTCGCTGCTCGCTCACGGCCCGGTGGTGTTGTTCTTCTACCCGAAGGCGATGACCAGTGGCTGTACGGCCGAGACGTGCCACTTTCGTGACCTGGGGGCGGAGTTCGACGCCGTCGGCGCGCAACGGGTGGGTATCTCGGCGGACTCGCCGGAGCTGCAAGCCAAGTTCGACGCCAAGAACTCGCTGGGATACCCGCTGCTGTCCGACCCGGATCGCAAGATCGCCAAGGAGCTCGGCGCCAAGCGCCCGGGCCCGCTCTGGAACCGTCGGTCCACGTTCGTCATCGACACCGATCGCACCCTGCTGGCCGAGATCAGCTCGGAGACGAAGATGGAGGTGCACGCCGACGAGGCCCTGGAGGTGTTGCGGCGCCGCTCTTCGGGTACGCACAACGGGTGACATCGATCCGGGAAGACATCAGCTCATGACCTCATCAACAAGCGCAGTCGCCACCGCAGCCCGAACCGCCCGACGGGCGGCTGACGGCCTCCTCGAGGCGACGGTCGTGGCCAGCTTCACCGAGATCGGGCCCAAGGTCCGTTCCCGTCTCTTCGGCTGGCAGCCGCCGGGCCGGCTCGACGGCAAGGTGGTCGTGATCACCGGCGGTACGTCGGGCATCGGCTCGGCGCTGGCCGAGGGAGCTGTTCAGCGCGGCGCCACAGTGGAGCTGATCGGTCGAAACGCCGAGAAGGGTGAGCAGATCGCGTCCGACCTGGCCGCGCTGGCGGTCGCCGACGACCAGCCGCCGCCGATGTTCCGCCGGGCCGACGTTGGTGATCTCGATGAGGTGGGCGCCCTGGCCCGGACGTTAATGGCCGATCACCCCCGTATTGACGTGCTCGCCCACGTCGCCGGCGCAATCATCGCCGAGCGCACCGAAACCGCCCAGGGCATCGAGGCGACGTGGGCGTCGATGGTGGTCGGTCCGTTTCTGCTCACCGAACTGCTGCATCATCCCCTGAGCGTGGCGGCGCCGGGGCGGGTGATCTGGATGACCTCCGGTGGCATGTACCTGCGCAGCCAGTCCGACGACGACCAGTGGGAGGAGCGTGACTACAACGGCACCTTCGCCTACGCCGAGGCCAAGCGGGCACAGGTCGACCTGGCCGCCGAGTTCGCCCAGCGGTGGCCGGCCGACGAGGTGGTGACACACTCCACCCATCCCGGTTGGGTCGATACCCCGGGCGTGTCAGGGCAGCTGGAAACGTTTTACAAGGTGATGGGGCCCATCCTGCGCTCGCCGGAGGAGGGTGCCGACACGGCGCTGTGGCTGGCGTCGGCTCCCGAGGCCCTGGAGCATTCTGGCGAGCTATGGCTCGACCGCCGCATCCGCAGTGACGTGCGCGTACCCGGCACCCACACTTCCGACGTGGACCGTGCGCGCCTGTGGGCCAAGGTGGCCCAACAGGCTCACAGCGCCAGCCCGGGCTAGATCGAGGGCTCTGCCCGTCGGCACCGGTGGTGCCGGCGTAGCAGCCACCGGTGCAGCGCTCGTGGTCGGTCGGCCATGATGGGGCGGTGGGGAATCAAGGGACAGCTTCGAGTCAGAGTGCAGGGCCGCAGATCGACCTGTTGAACGGCTATCTGTATGCCGCCGATCCCGAGCCGACCTACCGATGGCTTCGCGACGAGGCACCCATCTACTGGGACGACATCAACAACCTGTGGGGTATCAGCCGCTACCGCGATGTCGCCTTGGTCGACCGCGACGCCGAGCGATACTCCAGCCTCGGCGCGTTCCGCCCGATCAACGGCGGCGACGCCGAGAGCAACCCGTCGATGATCAACTTCGACGATCCCCGACATCAGGATCATCGTCGGCTGATCCACCGGCGTTTCACGCCGAGGGCGGTCGCTCGGCGCGAGGAGCGCATCGGCGAGGTGATCGATCAGCTGATCAGTGAGGTGGAGCGCCGCATCGCCGTCGGCGAGGAGGTGGACGCCATCGAGCACCTCGCAGCGCCCCTACCAGCGATCATGATCGCCGAGGACCTCGGCTTTGGCGCCGAGCGCTGGCGCGACATCAAGCGTTGGTCCGAGCTGACGATCCCGCTGGGTGGCGGCGACCGCTACATGACCGACGAGGGCGCCAACTGTGCCTTCGAGGTGGCGATCGCCACCTCCGAGCTGATCGAGGCCCGCCGGGCGGACCCCACCGACGACCTGGTGTCGCTCTGGACCCAGGCCGAGGTTGGCGGTCGTCCGATGAACGACGGCGAGATCATCGCCGAGTGTCTGCTGGTGATCGACGGCGGCGCTGAGACCACCCGAACCGTGTTGGGCAACACCCTGTGGACGCTGGCCGAACACCCGGAACAGCGGGCGCTGTTGCGGGACCGCCCCGAGCTGCTCGACGGGCCGGCGGTTGAGGAGTTCATCCGCTGGACCACGCCGATCCTCAACATGTCGCGGGTGGTCACCGAGGACCACGAGCTGGGCGGCCAACAGCTGAGCGCCGGGGAAACGGTGCTGCTGATGTACTCCTCGGCCAACCGGGACGAGCGGGTCTTCGACGAGCCCCAGCGCTTCGACGTCACCCGCGAGCACAACAACCACATCGCCTTCGGGTTGGGCACGCACTTCTGCCTGGGCGCCAGCCTGGCCCGTACGGAGATCCGCATGATGATCGGGCAGGTGCTCGAGCGCCTTCCCGACTGGTCGCTCAGCGCGGAGGCTCCGCCCCGTTATGTACCCGGTGCCTTCGTGCGAGCCGTCGAGCACTACCAGTTGACGTTTTGAGCCCCGCCCGTTTCGGCTCCGGCTCTGCCGCATCGCGTCGGTCCCGGTGGATGCATCTCGCTTCAAGCCTGATCTATCGGGATCCCCATCATCACCGCCTCTTGAGCTGACTGGAGCCTCTGGATATGAGCGCCGCCCCTGCCGAGTCACCCGACCGTCCGCTGTTCGATCCCGGCGACCGGTTCTGGGAGGACCCGTCGCTCACGGAGCGAAACCGTCTGCGGCCCCGCGCACCGCTGGCCTCTCACGACGACGTCGAGGCCGCACGGACCGCGCCGAAGCTGTGGCAGGCCGCTGGGCTGGATACCGCCGAGCCCGGCGCACGGTTCGCCCGCTCGCTCGACGGCGAGTGGGGCTTTGCCCACTTCGGTCGGCCCGAGGACGTGCCAACGTCAGCGTTGACGCGCACCGCCGCCGCTGAGGGCGACGACGGCGCCGAGGTCGCAGCGCCGATCGAGGTGCCCGGGGCCTGGACCCTTCAGGGCTGGGATGCGCCGATCTACACCAACGTGCAGATGCCGTTTTCGGGGGACGCCCCCCGGGTGCCGGCCGACAACCCCACCGGGGTGTACCAGCGCACGATCGAGGTGCCCGCCGACTGGGCTGGGCGAGATGTCGTGCTCAGCCTCGGCGGGGCGGAGAGCCTGGCCGTCGTCTACGTCGACGGTGCCTTCGTCGGGCTGGCCACCGACAGCCGGCTGGGCTCGGAGTTCGACCTCACCCCGTTCGTGACCCCCGGCCAGGCCTACACGCTGGCCATCGTGGTCATCCGCTGGTCGGCGGCCACCTGGATCGAGGACCAGGATCAGTGGTGGCACGGCGGCATCCAGGGATCGGTCGTGTTGTGGTCGCGACCGGCGGTGCATCTGGCCGACGTCGGGCTGGTGCCCGGCCTCGCCCCCGACGGCACCACCGGCACGCTCAACGTTGACATCGCCGTCGGCGGCGACCTCACCGGCGGTCGGGTCGAGGCGGCCACCGGTGAGCTCGGCGCCGGTGACGGGGTCGCCGGTGACGGGGTCGCCGGTGATGGGGTCGCCGGTGATGGGGGCGTTGGCCATCGCGCCGGTCCCGGTGATCCTCAGGCCACCGCATACGCGCCGGCGCCCCGCTGGTGGGTTGGCGTCTCGGCCGAGGACCTGGACGGCAGCACGTTGCTCGACAGCGACCCGGTTGAGATCACCGCATTCGACGACGCCAACGCGCTCGCCCGCATACTCGCCACGGAAACCTGGCTCGGCCAGGTGGTGCGAACCAGGCTTGAGGTGCCCGGCATCGAGGCATGGAGCGACGAGCGTCCCACCCGTTACCGGGTGCTGGTGCGGTTGTGGCGCACCGCGCCCGACGCCGGCCCGCCCCGCGGTGAAAGGCACGGAGCCGACAGCGAGCTGGTCGAGGTGGCGGCGGTGCTCACCGGGTTCCGCTCGGTGGAGATCGGCGATCGGGAGCTGCGCATCAACGGCGCTGTCCCGTTAATCCGAGGCGTCAACCGCCACGAGCACAGCCCCACCCGGGGTCGCTACGTCGACCCCGAGACCACCTGGTTTGAGCTGTGTCTGGCCAAGCGGCTCAACGTCAACGCCGTCCGCACCGCCCACGCCCCGGCCGCTCCGTGGTTCTATGACATGTGCGACGAGCTGGGCCTGTACGTCGTTGACGAGACCAACGTGGAGAGCCACGGGCGCCAGGTGTCGCTGACCACCGGCCCGCTGTTCACCGGCGCCATCATCCAGCGGGGGTTGCGCATGGCGCAGCGCGACCGCAATCACCCGTCCGTGATCGTCTGGTCGCTGGGCAACGAGGCGGGGGAGGGCACCGCCCACCACGCGCTCGCCGGCGCGCTGCGGTTCTTCGACCCCAGCCGTCCGCTCAGCTACGAGGGCCCGATCATGTTCGACCTCGACGCCGAGAACTCGGTGAGCGACCTGGTAGCGCCGATGTACCGCTCGGTCGAGGAGATCACCGCGTGGGCAAAGAGTCGCAAAGAGCAGGGCCGTCCAGATCGGGGCCGGCCGCTGATCCTGTGCGAGTACTCCCATGCGATGGGCAACTCCAACGGCGGGCTCGATGACTATTGGCGGGCCTTCCGCACCCATCACGGGTTGCAGGGCGGGTTCATCTGGGAGTGGCGCGATCACGGGCTGGTCCGCCCCAACGAAGGATCGTCGGAGACGATCGGGCAAGCGGCTGTCACCGGGCAATCGGCGGGCGACGGCGAGACCCGCTGGGGGTACGGCGGCGACTTCGGAGAGCAGCGCCACGACGGCAACTTCGTCTTCGACGGCTTGCTCGGCCCCGACCTGGTGCCCCATCCGGCCTGCGTCGAGCTGGCCCACCTGCACCGATCGCTGCACCTTGAGGACGTCGACGCTCGGAGTGGTCGCATTCGGCTGTACAACGAGCGCAGCTTCGCGGACAGCTCCGACGTGGTCGGTACCTGGGAACTGCTCGCCGACGGCGTCGTCGTCGCCGACGGTGCCTGGGACGTGCCGACGGTGGCCCCGGGCGGGGAGGCCGAGGTAACGGTCTCAGTGCCCACGGACCTGAGCGAATGGTCCGATCAGGAGCTGGCCCTCACCGTCGATATCGCCCTCGCCGCTGCAACGCCGTTTGCCGACGAGGGTCATGTGGTTGCCCGCCACCAGTTCCCAATTCCAAGCGAGACGGCGCTGCGGCGCCGCGACGTTGCCGCACCGCGCCCGGGCGAGTTGGTGAGCGAGCAGTCCGGCGACCGTTGGACGCTCGGTGACGGGGCATGGAACCTGGAGATCGACCGTCACCTTGGCGTGGTCGGGCTGTCACGCAACGGCGACGCGCTGCTGAGGGACCGTCCCGGGCACAGCCTGTGGCGGGCGCCGGTCGACAACGACGGTTTGAAAGCTGCCTGGATGGCCGGGTTCGGCCACCAGGACCGTTGGCGACAGGTGGGCCTCGACTCGGTTGACGGCCCCCAGACCCGACGGCTCGACCGGGTGACCGTTCGACGCCGCGAGGGTGGCGTCGCTGCGGTGTTGAGCGGGGCGCTGGTTCCCCGGCCCACCACTTCCCAGCCCACCAGTGCCCAGCCCGACGCTTCGCTCGTCGAATGCCCGGTCACGGAGCGCTGGTGGCTGCGCGACGACGGCACCATCTCGGTCGACGTCACCTGGCGCCTCCCTGCGGAGCTGGCCGATCCGCCCCGGATCGGCCTGGTGCTGGCGCTCGATCCCGCGTTCGACGAGCTCGAGAGCTACGGCCTCGGCCCGCACGAGTGCCCGCCCGATCGGGTGGAGGGCGCCGTGCTTGGCCGCTACCGGCGCTTGGCCTCGGAGGAGCACAGCCCGTACGTGGTTCCGCAGTGCTTCGGCCAACGCTCCGGCACCCGGTGGCTGTCCGCCGCCGCACCCGAGCGTGGAGCGCTGGTCATCTCGGCGGAGCAGCCGTTTGTGCACACCGCCCACCGCTACTCCGACGGGCAACTCACCCGGGCGCTCCACGCCGATGAACTCAAGCCCGAAGATGCGGTGTTCGTCCACCTGGATGCAGCCCACCGCGGGGTCGGCACGGCGTCGTGCGGCCCCGACGCCGCCGCCCGCCACCTGATCCGGGCGGGTCGACACCAGCTGTCGCTCACCTTGTCCTGGGTGGAGCCCGGCGCCGAACGATCAGATGGATCCGGCCAGTAGCCCTCGGGACGCAGCGGCAGCCCTCAGTCGAGCATCAAACGCCAGCACGGCTGCGTCGTGCCAGATTGCAGTGGCAAGTACCAGGGTGTCGGGCATCTTCAGCCCGGTCTCAACCCGGAGCCGAGCCAGAGAGACGGGGTCGATGGTCATCGGCGACTCGTGTAGTCCGATGGTGGTGAGGGTGTTCCGCACGTCCATCTCGGTGCCCCTGCGCACCGGGTGCACCAGCACCTCGGCCAACGTCACCGGGTGCACCACGAAGCGGTCGACCGCGATCAAACTCGGCATCGCGTCGTCGTGATGCGTGTCCTCAGCGTCCAAGTAGGCGATCAACGCGCTGGCGTCGACGACGATCAATCCGGCCATTCCTCGCGCAGTCCCCCCAGGTAGTCGACGGGATAGCTCTGTGTTCCGGCAAGGCCTCGCACGAGCGCTTCCCGCCCGATCGCCTCGGTGCTGGCTGCGTGGCCGCGCTCAACCAGCATCGCCACCAACGCAGAGGGGCTGAGGTCTGGGTGCAGCCGCGCCTGGGCATCCAGGATGCGTTCCAGGTCACCGGTGGCGGTGATGGTGATGCGCTGCTTGATCGTCGGCACAGGGCAAAGTGTAACACTGAGATGCGCCAAGGTGTCGCACCTACCCCACTGCGGCGGTCTTGGTGACGGCGGGCGTCGCAGCGCTCGCCGTGTCCGGCTCAACCTGTCGGCGCTGACCGCGCACCGCCAGGTTGATGATGGCGATGCCCAGCATGGCGGCGCCGATCCACATCGACTGCACCCACCCCTCGACGAAGGCGTGTTTGGCAGCATCGAGGATGGCAGGAGCGTTCTCGCCCGCCGATGGGGCGACGGCGAACGCCGACCCGATCCCGTCGCTGGCCGCCTCGGCGAGCTGGCGGGGGACGCCCTCCAACGCCGGCTGAATGGCGCTCCGGTAGCCCGAGCTGAGGATCGATCCGAGCAGCGCCACGCCGATGGCGCCGCCCAGCTCGCGGGTGGTGTCGTTCAGCGCAGAGGCCACACCCTGCTTCTCGGACGGGAGCGACTCGGTGATCGCTTCGGTCGACGGGGTCATGGCCAGGCCGTTGCCCAGCCCGAGCAGCAGCAACCCGGGCAGCACCGACATGTAGCCGCCCTCGACCGACGCTCGCAGCGCCACCGTGATTAGGCCCGCTGCGGAGATCGAGGTGCCCACCAACATGGTGTTGCGAGAGCCGATCGCCTTGCTCACCCGAGGGGCGAGCGCAGCGGACGACGGCATCATCACCAGGGCCATCGGCAACAGCGCCACCGCCGAGTGCAGCGCCGACCAGCCGATGACCGCCTGGAAGAACGGGAAGAGCACGAGGAAGATGCCGAACATCACGGCAAACATGATCATGAGGGTGACCGCACCGGTGGAGAGGCCGCGGTTCTTGAAGACCGAGATGTCGAGCAGCGGCTCATCCTGGCGGCGCTCCCAGACGATGAACCCGATCAGCGCTGCGAGGCCGATGCCGAGGCCGGCCAGCGTGATGGGGTCGGTCCAGCCGCGCTCGGGGCCCTCGTGGATGCCCATGATGAGCGACCCGATGGCCAGCATCGACAGCAGCGAGCCGCCCACGTCGAAGCGGTGGTCGGATCCGTCGGCGGAGTTGGGCACGTACCGCTTTGTCATGAAGGCGGAGAAGGCGACGAGCACGATCGGCACGGCGAAGAGCCAGCGCCAGGTGAGCACGTCGACCATGAACGAGGATGCGAAGAGCCCGACCAAGCCGCCGCTGCCGGCGACGCCGGCCCAGATGCCGATCGCCTGCGGACGCTGTTCCTCGGGGAACGTCGAGGTGATGACCGACAGGGTCACGGGCATGATCATGGCGGCGCCGACGCCGGCGAGCACCCGGGCCGCCACCATCATCGCCGTGGTGGTGGCCAGGCCGGCGCCCAGGCTGGCGATGCCGAAGACCACGAGGCCGGCCAGCAGCACCGGCTTGCGACCCCAGCGGTCGCCGATGGCCCCCATCGGCATCAGCAGACCGGCGAGCGCAACGGTGTAGCCGTTGATGATCCAGAGGATGGCGTTCTGCGATGCGCCAAGGTCGATCGCCAGGTTCTGCTGGGCGACGTTGAGCCCCGACACCGATGCGATGACGGCCATCAGCGCGGTACAGACCGCGATCAGCACGTTGCGTTGCAGCACCTTGTTGGTGATCGGTCCGGGCACCGGCCGGCCGTAGGAGGTTGCGCTGGCGCCGCGAGCGGCGCCGGGGGGAGTGACAGGCATGACTTAGAACTTTCGGGGCTGGGTAGTTGAGGGAATTCGACGGATCGCCCGAGAAACGAAACGAGACCGTAGCGTAGCGTTTGTCGTGGTGACCGGCTAGGCTGAGGGGTGAAATGTTTGCGTCATGCGTCACTTCCGCCACGTCCAACGTCGACCCGCGAGTGCGTCGAAGCCGCGCCAAGCTGCTGGCCGCTGCGCTCGACCTGCTCGTCGAGTCGGGCGCACACAGCGTCACCGTCGACGCGGTGGCCGAGCGTTCCGGTGTCGCCAAGTCCACGCTGTATCGCCACTGGGCATCGCGCACCGAACTGCTCGCCGACGTGTTGGAAACCAACGCGCCGACGATCCCGCAGCCCCCGATGGACCAGGGCTTCGCATCAGCCTTTCGTGCCCTCGTGACCCAGCTTGGCCAAATCTCCGCCGATCCCGCCTGGAAGCGGGTCTTTCCGGCGTTGCTGTCGCTGCGGCGGGAGCTGCCCGAGGTCGATTCCGTCGCCACGGCGGACACCAGCCAAAAGCTGGCCGTGCTCGCATCGGTGCTGAACCTTGGTGTCGCCGAGGGCGCCGTGCCCGACGGGGTGAACGTCGAGCTGGTGGCCCTGCAGCTGCTCGGTCCGTTCGCCTTCTCCACGTTGGTGGGAAGCGAGGTGTCCCAGGAGGCGCTCGTCGACGATTTGGTGCAGCGATTCCTGGCCGGCTGGGCCGCGCCGGGCTATGGATCGTGATCGCGCAGGAGTAGCGATCGCCTCCGGGTTCGTCGAGCGCCTCGCTAGGCTACGTAGATGGCGCCTACTCCGACTACGACGTTGCGGCTCCCGGTAGCTCTGCGCGACGAGATCGCTCGACTCGCCGACGAGCGCGAGTCCACGTTGCTCGATGTCGTGGCCGATGCGGTGGCTCGCTTGAAGCGAGACCAATGGTGGGCGCAGGTGCATGAGGAATTGGAAACCATGACGTCCGCCGAACTGGCGGACTATCACGCCGATGCCGAGACGCTCGACGTCACTACCGCCGATGGGCTTCGTGAGCGCTGAACCCACGCACCGGCGCGGCGACGTCTGGCTGGTCGACCTCGGCAACGACCCGTCGGACCCGGAGCAGGCGTTCATGCGTCCGGCGTTGATCGTGAGCGACGACGCGCTGCATCACCCTCGGCTCCGGATGGTCGTCGTCGTTCCGGCGACGTCTCGGCTGCGGAGGCTGTCGCTGCACGCGGTGGTGCAACCAAACGCCGACAATGGACTCGACGAGGCATCGGCATTTCAGGCGGAGCAGGTGCGGGCGGTGTCATCGCGGCGACTCGTCAGGCGTCTCGGCCGCCTCGGCGTCGAGGACCGACATGCCATCTATGACATCCTGCGATCGGTTCTGGCGCTCCACTGAACTGCGTGCCCGAGGGGTCAGCCTGGGATTAGCCTCGGCGGCGTAGCGCGACATAACGACGGGAGGGGAGCCCATGGCAAAGTTGTGTGAGGGACGCGTCTGTCTGGTGACCGGTGCCGGCCGAGGCATCGGGCGCGAACATGCGCTGATGCTGGCCGAGCACGGCGCCAAAGTGGTGGTGAACGACCTCGGCGGCGACCGTCGCGGAGACGGCGGTGAGGACGATGGTCCTGCGCATCAGGTGGTCGCCGAGATCGTCCAGGCGGGCGGCGAGGCGGTGGCCGATGGTGGCAACGTCGCAGACTTTGCCGAGGCCAAGGCGATGGTCGACCTGGCGATCGACACCTACGGACGGCTCGACGTCGTCATCAACAACGCCGGCATCCTGCGGGACCGCATGCTGGTGAACATGACCGAGGCCGAGTGGGATGCGGTGATCGCCGTGCACCTGAAGGGCACGTTTGGCCCGGCCCACCACGCCGCCCAGCACTGGCGCGAGCGCTCCAAGGCCGGCGAGGAGGTGGACGCACGCATCATCAACACCACGTCGCCGTCGGGCATCTACGGCAACGTCGGCCAAACCAACTACGGCGCCGCCAAGGCGGGCATCGCGGCGTTCACGATCATCGCCGCCAAGGAGCTGGCCCGCTACGGAGTGACCGCCAACGCCATCGCGCCGGCGGCGCTCACCCGGATGACCGAGGACCTGGGCATGGGCCAGGCTTCCGAGGAGGACAAGGCGCAGATGTCGCCCCACTGGATTGCGCCGCTGGTCACCTGGCTGGCCAGCGAGGAGAGCCGCGGGGTGACCGGCCGGGTGTTCGACATCACCGGCCGGGCGATGTCGGTGTCCGAGGGCTGGCATCGAGGACCGACCGTTGACCCGACCGACGACCCCACCCGCGTTGGCCCGCTGGTCGAGGAGATCGTCAACGCCGCCCGCCCCAACGCCGACATGAGCGGACGCGACGAGGTGACGTGAGCCCCACCGGTGTCACCCCTGCCGCGCCGGGCGTCGAGCGGTCGACCGTCGAGATGTGCGACGGGACCGCGGCGGAGCTCGTCCGGCTGTCGGCCGGAACGCTCACCGCCTCGGTGTTGTCCTATGGGGCCACGCTGGTCGGCTTCGAGGCGCCCGGTCCCGATGGCGAGCCGGTCAACTGCGTGCTGACGCTGGCCGATTTGGGGCAACTGGCCGACCCGGCGGTCAACCCGCACCTGTGCGGCGTCGTCGGTCCGTACGCCAACCGCATCGCCGGCGCGTCGTTTGAGCTGGACGGGGTGACCTATTCACTTGAGGCCAACGAGGGGCCCAACACCCTCCACGGCGGCTCGACGCCGTGGGACCGACGGCAGTGGGGGATTGCGTCCCTCCACGCCGGCGACGCCGACGCATCGGTGACGCTGACGCTGATCGATCCCGACGGCGAGGGCGGGTTTCCCGGACGGGTCGAGGCGACCGCCACCTACTCGCTCGCCGCCGAGGGGACGCTGACGCTTCAAATCGTCTGCACGACCGACCGGGCGACCGTGCTGGCGCCGACCAACCACACCTACTGGAACCTGTCGGGATCCGGGACGATCGCCGATCACCGGGTGTCGCTCAGCGCCGATCTGGTGCTCGACTTGGGGCCGGGGCAGATCCCCACCGGGACGGCACTGCCGGTTTCGGGTGGACCGTGGGACCTGCGCGACGACGTGCGACTGGGCGACCGCTTGGGCTCGCCCGAGCTGGCGGACCTCGACGGCTACGACAACACGTTTCTCGTCGACGCCGGGGTCGAGGGCGAGTTGCCGCTGGTGGCCCGCCTGGTCGACCGGGGCAGTGGCCGGACGATGGAGATGCGCAGCGACCAGCCGGCGGTGCAGGTGTACACCGCCAACCACCTCGACGGTCTGCCCGGCCAACACGGACCGCTGGTTCGCCACGGTGCGCTCTGCCTGGAGGCCGGGCGGGTGCCCAACGGGCCCAACATGGCGACGATCGCGGGCCCCGACGGCCCAATCCCCGTCGTCGTCACCCTCCGCCCGGGCCACACCTACCGCTGGATGACCAGCTGGCAACTTGGCTGACCTGCCCCTGGTCGATCGCTGTCATACGGGTTATCCTCGGTGTATGACGATGCTGAGCTTCCGGGTCGACGAGCGTGATGCGGCCGATGCCCAGCTACGTGCGACCGAGCTCGGGATCGATCGGTCCGAGCTGCTTCGGGAGGCCTTACGCCGCCATCTCGACCGGCTTGCATCCGAAGGTGACGCCGCTCGCTGGGCAGCTCAACCGCTTGATGACGGCGAGCGGGCTCTGATGGAGGTCGCCGACTGGGGTCCGGCCGAAGACTGGTCGGACTGGGCCGATGCAGCGCGGTGAGGTGTGGTTTGCCGCTACCCCCGGCGGCGACCGACCGGTGCTTGTCCTCACGCGTGATCCCGTTGCCGACCGCATCGGATCGGTCGTGGTTGCTGCACTGACCCGCACCCGCCGAGGCCTCGTGTCCGAACTTGAGCTGACGTCGGCCGACGGAGTGCCGACGGACAGCGTCGTCAACTTCGACAACATCCATACGATCCCGCGAGATCTCATGAGGCGGCGCGTGGCCGAGCTGTCGCCACCTCGGATGGCCGAGGCGTGCCGCGTGCTTCAAGCGGCCGCCGGCTGTTAAGGCCGAGGGGCTGGCTTCTGGCGTCTCCCAACCGACGATGGCGCGTTGGCAGCGGCGGCGCAGCGGCACGGGTAGGTTCCGGCCATGGCCCTCAACGAGAACTTCGCCACCGTCTGGGAGGCGATCGCCGACACGCTGGGCGATGCGCCCGCACTGTCCCACGGACCGCTGACCCGCACCTGGGCCGAGCTGGACGACCGGGCCGCCCGCTTTGCCGGGGCGATGGCTGACGCCGGCGTCGGCGCTGGCAGCGATGATGGCGGGGCCAAGGTGGGAATGGCGCTGTACAACGGGCCCGCCTACACCGAGGCGACCTTCGGAGCGTTCAAGGCCCGGGCCGTGCCGTTCAACGTCAACTACCGCTACCGGGAATCCGAGCTGGCCTACCTGCTGAGCAACGCCGACTGCGAGGTGGTCGTCGCCCATCCCGAGCTGGTCGACCTCATCGAGGCGATTCGCGCAGATGTCCCCAGCCTGCGGCTGCTGGTGGCGGTGGGCGATGAGATCGACGGGTCCCCGGCGGGGAAGCTGCCCGATGGCTGGGTGCACTACGAGGAACTGTTGGCGGCGAGCGACCCCGCCTCGCGCATCGAGCGGTCCGGCGACGACTTGTGGTTCCTCTACACCGGCGGAACCACCGGCATGCCCAAGGGTGTGATGTGGCCCCACAGCTCGCTGCTCGGCGTGTTTGGGCCCACCTGGAAGGGCCTCAAGGTGGCGCTGCCCGACACGCCTGCGGAGGCGGCCCGGGTGGCGGCCGAGCTGCGCGAGCGAGGGACCGAACAGCGGCTGATCCCGGCGGCGCCGATGATGCACGGCACCTCGTCGCAGCTGACGATGGGCGCGCTGAGCACGGGCGGACACGTCGTCACCCTGACCTCGCGCAGCTTCGATCCGGCCGAGCTGTGGGCGACGGTTGAGGATCGGTCCGCTACCCACCTGTGCATCGTCGGCGACGCGTTCTGTCGTCCGATGGTCGTCGAGCTGGAGACGGCCGAGGCGACCGGCCGCCCCTACGACCTGACCTCGTTGAAGGTGATCACGTCGTCCGGCGCCATGTGGTCGGGACCCCAGAAGGAGGCGCTGCTCGCCCGCGTGCCGGCGATGTTGATCGATTTGCTCGGATCGTCCGAAGGCAACGGCTTCGGCGCCTCGGTGGCCAGGCGCGGACGCAGCGCCGGAACCGCACGGTTCCAACTGGGCGACGACGCTGCGGTGTTCACCGAGGACGGACGGCGGGTCGAGCCCGGCTCGGGCGAGCGTGGCCGGCTGGCCACCGGGGGGCACCTGCCGCTGGGCTACTACAAGGATGCGGCGGCGACCGACGCCACCTATCCCACCTACGAGGGGCGCCGCTGGGCGGTGCCGGGCGACTTCGCAACCGTCGAGCTCGACGGCACGATCAACCTGTTGGGGCGGGGCTCGGTATCGATCAACACCGCCGGCGAGAAAGTGTTTCCCGAGGAGGTGGAGGAAGCGACCAAGTCGCTCGCCTGGGTGGTTGACGCAACGGTGGTCGGAGTCCCCGACGAGACCTAGGGGAGCGCGGTGACAGCGGTGGTGTCGCTCGGTGACGGCGCGCCGGGCGACCTCACCCCAGACGAAGCGCTCGGGTCAGACGCCGTTGGCGTACCCGCCGATGCGGCGCTGCTCGAGCTGGTGCGCACCCATGTCAAGGAGCAGCTCGCCGCCTACAAGGCGCCCCAACACGTGGTTGTCGTGCCTGCGGTCAAGCGCGGTCCCAACGGCAAGGCCGACTACCTCTGGGCCGGGGAGGTCGCCACCAGCGCGCTGGGTTGACCAAGTCTCGCTTCGATGGGCCCGGCGCCGCGGAGCAAGGCCGGCGCGGTGGCATCGAGGTGTGTCACCAGAGGCACCAGGTCGTCGAAGGGCACCGGCTCGGAAATGTAGAAACCCTGTGCCAGGTCGCACCCCATCTGGCGCAGTGTCGTCAACGTGGTCAGGTCGGTGGCTCCCTCGGCGGTGACGGTGAGCCCCAGCTGGTGGGCCATCTCGATCGTTGAGCGCACGATGGCGGCGTCGTCGCTGTTTGAGGTCATCGCAGTGACAAACCCGCGATCGATCTTGAGATGGGAGACCGGCAGATGCTTCAGGTAGGACAGCGAAGCGTTCCCAACGCCGAAGTCGTCGACCGCGACCGAGATGCCGAGCGCTCTCAGACGGGCGAGCACCTCGACCGCCCGTGGGTTGTCGTCGATCAGTTCGGTCTCGGTGATCTCAAGCTGGAGGCGCTCGGCATGAAAATCCTCTCGGTGGGAGAGCAGTTCGAAGAAGTCGACCAGGTCGGGGTCCTGAAGGTTTCGCACCGAGACGTTGACTGCGACGCCGAGGTCCAACCCGGCCTGGTGCATCGCTTCGGCGTCCCGCAACGCCTCGGCGACGATCCACCGGGTGAGCGAATGGATCATGTGGGAGCCCTCGACGGTCTCGATGAAGTCGATCGGCAGCATCAGACCGTGATCCCGGTGCTGCCAGCGCACCAGCGCCTCCACCTGAACGACCCGTTCGGTGCCGAGGCCGAGCGCCGGTTGGTAATAGAGCGCGAGTTCCCCGGCGTCCATCGCTCGGCCAAGTTCGCCCAACAAGGTGACCTGACGCAGCGAGCCTTGATGGCGTTCGGCGCGATACAGCTCGACCGGTTGGCCCGACCGCTTGGCCCGGTACAGGGCCTCGTCGGCGGCGTTCAGCAGATCCTCGTCACCCTTGCCGTGCTCCGGAAACAGAGCGATGCCGAGGTTGCCACTGCACTGCACCGGGATGCCGTCCACCTCGAAGGGACGCTCGAGCACCCCGATGGCGCGCCGGGCGAGACCGAGCGCCTCCTCCTCGTCGCCGACCGGGAGACTTACCAGCGCAAACTCATCGCCTCCCCAGCGTCCGATCATGCCGCACTGGCCGGCAAGTTCGGCCCGGAGCCTTACTGCGATCGCCGCCAACAGACGGTCCCCGCCCTGGTGGCCGAGCGCGTCGTTGACCTGTCTGAACTGGGTGAGGTCCATCAGCAGCAGTGCGAAGCCGTGGCCGGGCGGGACACCTGCTGCCGCCGTTTCGCGCAGGTATTCCTTCAGCCGAGCCCGGTTGGGAAGGCCGGTGAGAGCGTCGTGGTCGTTCTGGTGGCGCAGCCGTTCGGCGAGGGACCACGCGACCTTGCGCGACTGCTCGAGCATCGTGTCGACGCGTTGATCGATCGCCCGAAGTCGGGCGGTGAACAGATGGACCCCCGCCACCTTGGTGGCGTCGGCGATCAACATGATCGGAAGCAGCAGCCTGAGGTCTTCGGGACGGTTGGAGAACGCCCCGATCAGAGCGGTACCACCAAGTTGGATGACGGCGGCGGACGCCTGCACCCGGTTCGGACCGAGACAACACAGGTAGCCGGCGGTCAGCGCAACGGCGATTGGCACGAGCGCAGCCGGGTTGGTGAGCCCCAGCCCGACGAGCGCCACCAGGCTGAGCATGGAGCCCAGGTGCGACCGGCGGCGCATCAGGAGGGTGGCGCCTATCTGGGCAGCCTCCAACCCGACGACGGTGAGGGCTGCCGCCACACGCAAGGCCAGCTCGAATGAGTTCGACGGAGGGTCGATGACGATCGCCGCCACAGCGGCGACGGCAACGGCCACACGGCGGGGGATTTGGTAGGCCAGACCCGCCCGACCCGTTTCGGGCGGGGTGCGTTGAGCGGGATAACCCTCCGGCCGCACTGCCTCGCGCGGGGTCGGGTTTTGCGACGGCCGGTGTAGAGGACGATCGATCGGTCGGAGCTCGGTTTTGGCCACGTCCCCCCCTCCTCACTTCACACCGGCGCCGGTCTCCGCATCGTCCCTCTCGGGAGCGGTGCGATGCGTCACGCCGGTGGCGAGCATCTGCAGCCATCGTACCGATCAACTGCGCGGAGTGGTCATTCTTGTAGGCCTTTCAACCTAAATCTCACGTTGAGTGATGGCGGGTGCGCTGAGAGCGGAATTGTCCGGTCATGGTCGGTCGTCCCACGAGAGTGCCGCGCTCGATACGCTCCGCCAACGGATGGCCGGCCTGACGGTCGTCCGGCACGACCACGCCGGTGGGAGGAGACCACATGCAGACCTGCGGCCCCGATCCGGGATGGTGGTGCGAGCGCACGCTCGATCTCACCGGGTCCGCCGCAGCCGCCGAAGCGGTCGACTGGCTGGTGCATACCCCGGCGAAGGTGGTGATGATCGTCATCCTGGCCTGGCTGGTCAATCGGTTCGCCGCACGTCTGGTGGCGCGGGTGGCGGCGCGAACCCGAGCGGCGGCCGTGCGAGGCGCACGGCCCACCAGTTCAGACGCCGCGGCCGCAGGATCGCCGCGGGCGGATGCCCGAGCTCGGACGGTCTCCGACGTGCTCGGCTCCATCACGTCGGCTGCGGTGTTCACGATCGCCGGCCTGATGATCCTGGGCGAGCTCAACATCAACCTCGGCCCACTGCTCGCCGGCGCGGGGGTGGCGGGGGTGGCCCTCGGTTTTGGCGCTCAGTCGTTGGTGCGAGACCTGCTCGCTGGTCTGTTCGTTCTGATCGAGGACCAATACGGCGTGGGCGATGTGGTCGACGTCGGCCCGGCGACCGGCACCATCGAGCGGGTGACCCTTCGATCCACCCGGCTCCGAGACGTGGCCGGCACGGTCTGGCACGTTCCCAACGGCGAGATCGTCCGGGCCGGTAACCAGTCGCAACGCTTCAGCCGCGCACTGATCGACGTGACGGTTGCCAACGACGCCGACCTGGCGGTGGCCGAGCGGATCGTCGCCTCGGTTGGAACGGCGTTGGCCGACGACGAGGAGTGGAGCGACCGTCTGCTCGGCGTGCCGTCGATGCTCGGGGTTCAAGCGCTCGACAGCCACGGGACCACCCTCCGGCTGGTGGTCGACACCGAGCCCGCATCGCAGTGGGCGGTGGAGCGCGAGCTGCGCCGGCGGTTGCGCGATGGTCTGCATGAGGCGGGCATCTCGGTGCCCCAGCAGGCGCCGCCCCCGGTAAACCCGTCGGAGTGAGCAGGCAGCAGGACCGGCGGGACCTCCTTGTGGGGTGCGGGTGTTGGAGTGTCCGCGGTGCGGAGCAAGCGTTCCCCTACCATGGTCCACGGGCGGAGACCGGGGCCGCTTCGCGCGGTCTGACAGCTGAACGAGGTAGCCACCATGAACGCTAAAACTGCGATCCCCCTAGGCATCATCGTCGGTGTGGTCCTGCTTTTGGTCTGGAATTCTCCGTCGGGGTCGGCGGAGTGGCTGGGCGACGTTCTCGGTGCAATCGGCCGCTTTCTTGAGCGGTTGGCCAACACGATCGCCACCTTCCTCGACGGGCTGACGGACTGAAACCCCATCCGAAACGAACCGGGGGCCCAAGGTAGTGATTAATCGGCTGGTTGCCTTTCTCCAGGGCTTGGTGGGCACGGACACGATCGACGAGATCATCTTCGATCGGCTGTTGCCCCACGAGAAGATCGTGATGATCGACGGGCCGGCCCAGATCGCCTTCTTCTTCGAACAGAAGTGGTCGATCATGTTGCTGATCGGGTCGTTGGCCCTGGCGTTCTTCAGTACCGGCCTGATCGTGACCGCTGTTGCGCTTCTAGCGGCCGTCACGGCGATCGGCCTCTTCGTCGTAGGAGCGGTCCAGCTGCACTACACCCGATACGTGGTAACGACCAATCGCGTCCTCTATATCAAGGGGGTGCTGAACCGCACCCACCAATGGATCCCCTGGGCCAAGGTCACCGACATGTCGATGGAGCAGTCGATCTGGGACCGAATCAAGAACGTGGGCAGCGTGCGCATCGAGTCGGCAAACGAGGACTCGCAGTTCAGAAAGATGACCAACCTGACCAACCCGGAGACGATGATGCGGGTGCTCGTCTACATGGTCAGCCAACGCCAGGGATCGGTGCCGCTGCCCGAGGACATCCACGCCATCCTGGGCGTGCCGGGACCGGATGGCATCACCCACTTGCCGCAGGAGGACGACGAAGGTGGTCATGGCGAGCAGGATGACGACGTCGTTGGATGGGGTGCCGACGGCGATGATGATGATGACGACGACGACAACGGCGGTGGCGGTGCTGGTGGCAACGGTGGAGGCGATGGCGGCGGCGGTGGTGCTGGTGGA
Source organism: Candidatus Neomicrothrix sp. (assembly GCF_035329545.1). Lineage (NCBI taxonomy): Bacteria > Bacillati > Actinomycetota > Acidimicrobiia > Acidimicrobiales > Microthrixaceae > Candidatus Neomicrothrix > Candidatus Neomicrothrix sp. The sequence continues at coordinate 25,470 of NZ_DAOLGP010000002.1, read as the reverse complement.
GGAGACGACACGGTGCTGCTCACCAGACCACGGCGTAGCCCGCCGGTCACAGCGGAGGGCCCTCTGGCCCCAGGCACGGTGACCGTGCCCCGCCCCGCACGTGGGGAGGAATCGCGCCCGTCCCGGGCCAACCCGGTGCAGGACGTCGGGGGCCCGCGACGACGGCGGCCCGAACCGCCGGCGACAGGACGAGGGGAAGGGCCGCCGCCCGGCGATTCGATCGGCCCGTCGGACGACGACGACTGGCCCGACGATCCGCCGCGGGACCCCGGCAGCGTGGCGCTCGACGACTGATCGGGCGGAGTGGGCGCCGCCGACCGGGCCGAGTGTGCACGGCCAGGTCCCGTCGGGTGCACCGGTGAGGCTGAGGTGATGCCTTGGCTCCTGCTCGACGCCGAGCTGATCCCGGCCAATGCGGTCGGCCGAGGATGTATCTTTGAGGCCGTTAGGCGTCGTCGACGACCAGTTCGACGCTGACCGTCAGGTCGGCGCCAGCATCCGTTGGCGTCATCTCGAACTCCTGCACCACTCCGGCGTCGACCAGGTCGCCTCGTACGGTCTCGAGCCGATTGAGCAACTCTGGCGGGGCGCTAACCTCGAGGCGGCGCACCGCGGTGCGCATGCCGGTGCGGGCCTCGGTCTTGGTGCGGCGCACCTCGTGGAGGACCTGTGCAGCGAGCGCGGGTAGCTCGCCGTCCGCCCCGTCGCCGGCGCCGCCGAGTTCGGCAGTGGTTGGCCAACCGGTGCGGTGGATCGACCCGTCCATCCACCAGCTCCACACCTCCTCGGTGGCGAAGGGCAGGTGGGGTGCGAACAACCGAAGCAGGGTTGAGAGCGCCAGCTCCAGGGAGGCTCGCGCCGACGCCGAGCCGTCGTCGTCGCGGTAGGCGCGGGTCTTCACCAACTCCAGGTGGACGTCGACGAAGTCCCAGAAAAAGGCCTCGGTGCGCTCGAGCGCTCGGGCGTAGTCGAACTCCTCAAACGCTGCGGTCACCGTCTCGACCAACGCTGCGACCTCGGCCAGCATCGCCCGGTCGATCGGGTGGGTGACAGCATCGGCTCCGAGTGGTGTCGCTCTCGCGCCGGTCGCCGCCTGATCAGCGGCATCGTCGCCGCCGTCCGCCGATTGGTCGTTGCGCTGGGAGAAGCCGAGCACGAAGCGGCTGGCGTTCAGCACCTTCAGGGCCAGGCGGCGCCCCACCTTCATCTGCGTCTCGTCGAAGGCGGTGTCGGTGCCGGGCCGGCCGTTGGCGGCCCAGTAGCGCACGGCGTCGGAGCCGTGCTGCTGGAGCAACTCGGTAGGGACGACCACGTTGCCCTTCGACTTGGACATCTTTTTGCGGTCGGGGTCGAGGATCCACCCGGACAGCGCTGCGTGGCGCCACGGCGCCGTGCCCTCGGCCAGGTGGCTGCGCACCATGGTCGAGAACAGCCAGGTGCGGATGATGTCGTGGGCCTGGGGCCGCAGGTCCATCGGAAACACCTTGGCCCACAGCTCGTGGTCGTGGTCCCAGCCACCGGCGATCTGAGGGGTGAGCGACGAGGTGGCCCACGTGTCCATGATGTCGGGGTCGCCGACGAACCCGTTCGGCTGGCCCCGCTGCGCTTCGTCGTAGCCGTTCGGGGCGTCGCTTTGGGGGTCGACCGGAAGCGTGACGGCGTCGGGCGCGATCGGCGCGTCGTAGTTCACCTCGCCGTCGGCGTCGACCGGGTACCAGACCGGGATCGGCACGCCGAAGTAGCGCTGGCGGGAGATCAGCCAGTCGCCGTTGAGCCCCTCGATCCAGTTGGTGTAGCGGGTCTGCATGTAGGGCGGATGCCAGGTCACCTCGTCGCCGCGTGCGATCAGCTGCTCAGCCAGGGCGGCGTCGCGACCGCCGTTGCGGATGTACCACTGACGGCTCTGCACGATCTCGAGCGGTGCCTCGCCCTTCTCGTAGAACTTCACCGGGTGCTCGATCACCTTCGGCTCGCCCAGCAGCTCGCCGGAGGCTTCCAACAGCTCGACCGTGGTGCGCTGGGCGGCCTTCACCCCGAGACCGGCCAGGGCCTCATACGTGTTCCGTCCGGTGTCGGACTCGATCCATGCCGGGGTGTCGGCGGCAAAGCGCCCGTCGCGACCGATGACCGCCCGCGCCGGCAGGTCCAGCTCGCGCCACCAGATCACATCGGTCAGGTCGCCGAACGTGCAGATCATGGCTGCGCCGGTGCCCTTCTCCGGGTCGGCCAGGCGGTGGGCGACCACCGGCACTTCAACGCCGAACAACGGGCTGGTCACCGTCGAGCCGAACAGCGGCTTGTACCGCTCATCGTCGGGGTGGGCGACCAGGGCAACGCAGCTGACGACCAGCTCGGGGCGGGTGGTCGACACGACCAGATCGCCCTCCCCGTCCGAGCGGTGAAAGGCCAGGTCGTGGTAGGCGCCGGGGCGGGGGCGATCCTCCAGCTCGGCCTGTGAGACCGCCATGCGGAACGTGATGTCCCACATCGACGGGGCATCGGCCTGGTAGGCCTCGCCGCGGGCCAGGTTGTCGAGGAAGGCCCGCTGACTCACACGGCGACTGCGCTCGTCGATCGTCGTGTACGTCTGGGTCCAGTCGACCGACAGGCCCAGGCGGCGCCAGAGCGCTTCGAAGACCTGTTCGTCCTCTCCGGTCAGTTGGACGCACAGTTCGATGAAGTTGCGTCGGCTGACCGCCAGGAAGTCCCGTCGGTTCTTCGGCGCTTTCTCCGGCGGGACGAAGGCGGCGTCGTAGTGGACGGTGGGATCGCAGCGCACGCCGTAGTAGTTCTCCACCCGGCGCTCGGTGGGCACGCCGTTGTCGTCCCAACCCATCGGGTAGAACACCTCGCGTCCGGTCATCCGCTGGTACCGGGCGATGCAGTCGGTGTGGGTGTAGCTGAAGACGTGGCCGACGTGCAGCGACCCCGACACGGTCGGGGGAGGTGTGTCGATGGAGAAGACGGCGTTGGCAGGGGCGTTGGCATCGAAGCGATAGGTGCCGTCGGCCTCCCAGCGTTCACCCCACTTGTCCTCGAGACCCTCGAGGGCGGCCTTGGCGGGAACGGTCGGCGTCGATCGGCGTCGGGGGGCGTCGGTCATAGGCCCGCCAAGGTACCAGCGCCTGCCGGCCGGACCCTGAGGCCAACCCCCGGCGGCGTTGCTCCCCCGGTTCGAGCCGTCGTCCGTCGAGAGGTGTGGAGGTGTGCCGGTGAGATTCACCGGCACACCTCCACACCTCTGCTCCACACCTCTCCGCGGCCCGCGGCAAACTGGCGCGATGAGCACCCCGTCCTCCGTCCGCTCGCCCCTCGACGTCGTCAGCTCCGGATCAGGCCCCGGCCCGGATGTGTTCTCCCGACGGCGCGATCGAGTGGCCAAGCGCGTCGGCGCCGACGGCCTGCTGGTGGTGCCGGCTGGCGTGGAGGCGCCCCGCAACCACGACGTCGACCACGAGTTTCGCCAGGCCAGCCAATTCTGGTGGTTGACCGGCTTCGGCGAGCCCGATGCGGTGGCGGTGCTTACCCCGGGGCATGCCGATGGCGACTACCACCTGTTCGTGCGACCTCGCGATCCCGAGCGTGAGACCTGGGACGGCTACCGGGCCGGGGTCGATGGCGCCAAAGACACCTTCGGTGCAGATCGTGCGTACCCGATCGCCGAACTCGGCAACCGGCTACCAGCACTCGCGGTTGGCCGGGACCGCGTGTGGTACCGGCTGGGCGAGCGCCTCGACGAGACGGTCACCGCCTTGCTCGTCGGGGGGCGAAACCGGCGCGACCGGCTGGGTGATCGGGTGCCCGATGGGGTGATCGATCCCGGCGTCATGCTCGACGAGCTCCGCCTCCACAAGGACGACGCCGACCTCGATTCGCTACGGCGCGCCGGAGCCCTGGCAGCCGAGGGGCACCGCGAGGCGATGCGCCTGGCCAGGCCCGGGGCAACCGAGCGACAGCTTCAGGGGGCGATGGAGTGGGTGTGGCGCGCGGCCGGGTCGCCCCGCAACGGCTACCCCTCGATCGTTGCCGGCGGGACCAACGCCTGCGTGCTGCACTACACCGAGAACGCCGACGTGGTCGCCGACGGCGACCTGGTGCTGATCGACGCCGGCTGCGAGGTGGACCAGCTCTCGGCCGACATCACCCGCACCTTCCCGGTCAACGGCCGCTTCAGTGGACCGCAGCGGGCGATGTACGAGGTGGTGCTCCTCGCCCAGCACGCCGCGCTGGCGGCCGTGCGACCGGGGGCGACCATTCGCTCTCCTCACGAGGCGGCCCGGGCGGTGATCGCCGAGGGGCTCGTCGATCTCGGGCTGATCCCCTCCGGCATCGACGATGTCGTGGGCATGGGCCTCGACGCCGAGTTCTTCATGCACGGCACCAGCCACTGGCTGGGCCTCGACGTGCACGACGTCGGCTCCTACCGCAACGACGACGACCACCGGCCGTTGGCCGAGACGATGGCGCTGACGATCGAGCCCGGCATCTACGTGGCGCCCACCAAGGGCGAGGTGACGTTCAAGCTGCTGGCGCACGACCGCGACGCCTGGGCGCGCCGCCGGGTCGAGCTGGGCGTCGAGCGGGCCAAGGCCGCCGAGGAGGCCGAGTTGGCCGAGGCACCCGAGACGGTCCATCGGCTTCCCGAGGAGTTTCTCGGCATCGGCATTCGCATCGAGGACGACGTCGTCGTGACCTCGAATGGATGCGAGGTGCTGACCGATGAGGTGCCGACCGATCCCGACGAGATCGAGGCGCTGTGCGCCGAATCGCCCCGCTGGGTGATCCTCCCGGGGTAGCGGTGCGGAGCGGCCGGACCGCCCCGACCGACACGCCGTCGCGATTTGCCCCTCGCGGTTTGGCCCTCCGGTTACCGATGGGTAACTTAGGGCTTCTACTGTCGACGTCGCTGCGACCGCGTTCGCTGCGCACTCCCGGAGGTAAACCCTGATGGGTGAATTCTCAATGGCTCTCAACGACGACCAGGTGCAGCTGAGGGATTGGATCCACACCTTCGCCAAGGACGTCGTGCGTCCGGCCGCCGAGGAGTGGGACGAGCGCGAGGAGTTTCCGTGGCCGATCGTCGAGGAGGCCGCCCAGATCGGGCTGTACTCCTTCGACTTCATGGCCCAGGCGATGATGGGCGATCCCTCCGGGCTGACGATGCCGATCGCGCTCGAGGAGCTGTTCTGGGGCGACGCCGGCATCGGCCTGTCGATCTTCGGTTCGGGCCTGGCCGCCGCAGGCATCGCCGGGATCGGCACCGCCGACCAGGTGATGGAGTGGGTGCCCCAGTGCTACGGCACCCCGGAGAAGGTCGCCCTGGGCGCCTTCTGCGTGTCCGAGCCGGATGCCGGCTCCGACGTGTCGTCGCTGCGCACCAGCGCCAAGTACGACGAGGCCAACGACGAGTGGGTGCTCAACGGCACCAAGGCCTGGATCACCAACGGTGGCATCGCCGACATCCACGTCGTGGTAGCCACCGTCGATCCCGAGCTGCGCAGCCGGGGTCAGGCCAGCTTCATCATCCCGCCCAACACCCCGGGCCTCAGCCAGGGCCAGAAATACAAGAAGCACGGCATCAAGGCCAGCCACACCGCCGAGGTCGTCCTCGACGACGTTCGCATCCCCGGCTCCTGCCTGCTGGGCACCAAGGAGCAGCTGGACGAGAAGCTGGCCCGCGCTCGCGAGGCCAAGACCAACCCGCAGCCCAAGTCGTCGGGCAAGCAGCCGGCCATGGCCACGTTCGAGGCCACCCGTCCGGCCGTCGGCGCCCAGGCGGTCGGCGTGGCACGCGCCGCGTATGAGTACGCGCTGCAGTACGCGCAGGAGCGCAAGGCGTTCGGCAAAGCGATCATCGAGAACCAGTCGATCGCCTTCATGCTCGCCGACATGATCACCGAGATCGACGCTTCCCGACTGCTGGTGTGGCGCGCCGCTTGGCTGTCGCGCAACGGCGAGTACATCAACGCCGAGGGCAGCCAGTCGAAGCTGAAGGCCGGACGCACAGCCGTGTGGGTTACCGAGCGGGCGATGCAGATCCTGGGCGGCTACGGCTACACCCGTGAGTATCCGGTGGAGCGCATGCACCGCGACTCGAAGATCTACGACATCTTCGAGGGCACCGAGCAGATCCAGCAGCTGGTGATCGCTCGGGCGATCTCCGGCCTCCGGATTGAATAAGCCCATCATCGAGTAATTCCCGACGGTGTGTTGGCCGTTCGTACTCTGCCAACCTCGCCTTGAGAAGTCTCACTTCCCGGTCCCGCACAGCGGTGGCCGGGAAGTGCGTTTTTAGTTGGGAACGTCGGTCGGGCGTTGCTCGTGGAAGCGGCCGCCGTGTGTGCGGCGATCCTCCTTCATCTCGGATTCGAGCACGTGGTGTCGTCCGCCCATCAGTTCGCCGCGCAGGTCGTCGGCGAAGGCCCGCACCACCGACCAGTAGATGGCGTCGTACTCCTCGACCATCTGGAACGACCAGCGGCCCTCCAGCGCATTGCGGCCGACCAACTCGGCCTCGATGCGCTGTGCCTGGTCCTGATGACCGGCCTCGCGCAACTCGTCGGCCGCTTCGCCGATGAGGGCGTCGGCGTGGCCCATCATCTGGTGGAAGTCATAGAGGTGGCCCCTCGCCCGCTCCACCCACTCGAGGGCCTCGCTGAACTTGCCGACGGCTGAGACCGTCTCGTCGCTGACCCCAGAGGGCCGACGGTCCCGTTCGAGCCAGGGGCGGTCGGTGGGTTCGCTCATCTGCGGTGCCTTTCGTCGGTGATCCTCGATGCGCTTGCACCCTACGAAGACGCGGAAAGGCCCGGTTCGAGATCGAACCGGGCCCTTTCAATGTCCCCCCGGACAAACGTGACGTTGCGTAAGTGTGACAGATGGCGTGAGAAAGTGCCTAACCGGGCCTGCGAGACCGCACCGAGGACGCTTCGGCGTGTGACGGCCACCACGTCGGGCGGCGCGGCGGTACCCTGATCGCCCGACCTCCATCAAAGCAGGGGACTGATGAGCACGAGCGATCAAGCGAACGACCAGGTGAAGCCCACCACGACAGATGCGGGCATTCCGGTGACCAGCGACGAGCACTCGCTCACCGTTGGGCCGGACGGGCCGATCCTGTTGCAGGACCACTACCTGATCGAGCAGATGGCGGCGTTCAACCGCGAGCGGATCCCCGAGCGCCAGCCCCACGCCAAGGGCTCGGGCGCCTTCGGCAACTTCGAGGTGACCAACGACGTCAGCGCCTACACCAAGGCGGCCCTGTTCCAGCCGGGAACGACGACCGACACGCTGATGCGGTTCTCGACGGTGGCGGGGGAGCGGGGCAGCCCCGACACCTGGCGTGACCCCCGGGGCTTCTCGATCAAGTTCTACACATCCGAGGGCAACTACGACATGGTGGGCAACAACACCCCCGTGTTCTTCCTCCGTGACCCGCTGAAGTTTCAGCACTTCATCCGGTCGCAGAAGCGCCGTGCCGACTCCGGCCTGCGAGACAACGACATGCAGTGGGACTTCTGGACGCTCTCGCCCGAGTCGGCCCACCAGGTGGCGTGGCTGATGGGCGATCGAGGCATCCCCAAGACCTGGCGCCACATGGACGGTTTCTCCTCGCACACCTACATGTGGGTCAATGCCGCCGGCGAGCGGTTCTGGGTGAAGTACCACTTCAAGACCGACCAGGGCATTGAGTTCCTCACCCAGGCCGACGCCGATCAGATGGCGGGACAGGATGCCGACTACCACCGCCGCGACCTGTTCAACTCGATCCGCGACGGCGAGCACCCCTCGTGGGCGCTCAAGGTGCAGCTGATGCCCTTCGACGAGGCCGAGGACTACCGCTTCAACCCGTTCGACCTCACCAAGGTGTGGCCACACAGCGACTATCCCCTGCACGAGGTGGGCAAGCTGACGCTCAACCGCAACGCCACCGACTTCCACACCGAGATCGAGCAGGCGGCGTTCCAGCCCAACAACCTGGTGCCCGGCATCGGGCTCAGCCCGGACAAGATGCTGCTCGGGCGCGTGTTCGCCTATGCCGATGCCCACCGGGCCCGCATCGGCGGCAACTACATGCAGATCCCCGTCAACCGGCCTCAGGCCGAGGTGAACAGCTACAGCAAGGACGGGGCGATGCGAATGGAGAACGTCTCCGATCCCGTCTATGCGCCCAACTCCAAGGGCGGCCCGGCCGCCGACGCCACCCGCAGCCCGTACGCCGAGAAGTGGGCGGCGAGCGGCGAGTTTGTCCACGCCGCTTATACCCTCCATGCCGAGGACGACGACTGGGGTCAGGCCGGCACGCTCGTGCGCGACGTCCTGGACGATGCCGCCCGCGACCGGCTGGTCGACAACGTGGTCGGCCACCTGAGCGACGGGGTGACCGAACCGGTGTTGCAACGGGCCTTCGACTACTGGCGCAACATCGACGCCACCATCGGCGACCGAATCGCCGCGGGGGTCAGCGGAGGCTGATCGCACCCCGGCCAGTTCTCGATTTCTGGCGGTTGTTTGGGCTCCCGGGTTCGGGGGTCGCTGGCAACTGGGGAGTCCGGAGCGCGCTCTGGCGGTTGTTTGGGCTCCCGGGTTCGGGGGTCGCTGGCAACTGGGGAGTCCGGAGCGCGCTCTGACGGTTGTTTGGGCTCCCGGGTTCGGGGGCGTGAGGGTGGCCGGTAGGTGGGGTGCCCAGTGCACATCGTCCGGGCCGGGTAGCGAGGCCCGGTGCCATGTGGCGATGGCGGGTTCAAAGTGAGGGGGTGCCGACGAACGACGTGTTGGGCGCCGACCCCGAAGAGCTGCAACGACTGGCGGTGGTTGCCCGCGCCGGCGGCACCTCGCTCGAGGGGGCGGAGACTCGGTTGCGTCAGCGCCTGGCGGCGGTCTCCTGGCGGGGCAGCGACGCCCGGCACCTTCATGCATCCTTCGCCGACGGGGTGCGTCGCAACCTGGCGAGCGCCGTCGGCGGGCTCCGATCACTGGCCGACCGGCTGGAGGGTCAGGCCCTTGAGCAGCGCCAGGCCTCCGGTGATGCTCCGGCCGGCCCCGGGGAACGGCCTGGTGAGGTCCGCACTACCTCGGTGAATACCGCTCCGGCTGATGCTGCCCCTGTCGGCACCCCCAGCCCTGGGGTACCCCCGCTGACGCTCCTGACCGAGACCCACACCATCGGGGTCGAGGCCGGCGCCACGCCGGTCGACGCCCGCGCCGAGGCCACCCTGACGCTCAGCGTGTCGGAGGACGGTTCGGCTGACGTCAGCGTGCGCACCGATCAGAGAACTGGCGCTTTGCTCGGCGAGGCGAGTGCCGGAGCAGGTGTGGGGCTCACCGGTTCGAACGAGCTGGTGTTCTCCTTCGGTGACGAGGCGACGGCCAGAAGCTTCGTGTCGGAGATGTCCGATGCTCTCGTGCCCGACCTCGCCGCCCTCGGCGATGTCGAGGCGCCGCCCCCGTGGGCCGTCGCCGCCGGGTTGGGGCTGCCGGCCGTCATGCTGGGAGGTGGGCGGGCGATCGTCGATGACGTCATCAGCGACACCGCTGGCGTGCTGATCGCTCACGCTCCAACCAAGGTTGACGGTTCGGTCGGGGGCTCAGCCGACACCTGGGTTGCCGGTGCGGTCGACCGTCTTGGCATCGACGCCGAGGTGGCCCGCGGAGCGAGCTATTACCCGGGGACCGACACCTGGGTGACGACGGCCAGCGTCAGCGCTGGCGCCACCGCCCAGGTCATCGGCGACCTCGGGGTCGACCTGAACGGGGAAAGCTTGATTTCGACCACGATCGGGCCCGCCGGCGTCAGCGGCGGTACGTGGTCGCTGGAGACCACCGGCGGGGGAGCGGCAGCCCTGCTCGGGGCGCTCAACATCGGCACCGGTCCGACCTTCGACCTGCGCAGCGATGCCAAAGTGCGCTTCGAGGCCACGCTGTCGGCCGACGATGCGAACACACAGGCGGCACTCAACGAGTTCAACCGGCCCCACCCCGTCCCGCACCGGGTGGCCGCCACCCTCCAACGGATGGTGCGTGAAGGCGAGCTGACGATGACCGTCGAGCGAAGCGACGCGTCGGACCAGAGTCGCAGCTACGGAGCGGTCCGCGTGATCTCGGACCATGGGGTGACCCGGACCGAATCGGCCCACCGCCGTAGCCCGGGGGGCGACTGGCGTCAGGTGCGCTGACCTCATCCAACCGCCGGCGGCCACGGGCCGGTACCCGGAAGACGCCGAAAGTCCGTCGGTGCGAGGCCCGACCGCGACGGGCGGTTGGGTACCATGGCGGGGCGGGTCACCGGAATCGCCCGACGACCCAAACCCGTCCGGGAGGAGCGCCCCATGAAGGTGGTTGTTGATTACGACCTGTGCGAGTCGAACGCGGTGTGCATGGCCATCGCCCCCGAGGTCTTCGAGGTGCGCGACGACGACTTCCTCTACGTGCTGGACGAGAACCCGCCCGAAGAACTGCGTTCCAAGATGGAAGAGGCGGTCAGGCGCTGCCCCAAGCAGGCCATCAGCCTTGAGGACTAGAGGCCTTCCGCTGAAGGCTGCTGTCCGGTTGTACTCGGCCGGATCCCCGGAGTCGATACCCCCGCAGACCCTTGCTGGCCTGGTCTTGGCTGGATCGCCGGAGTCGACACCATCGCACGTGTGTGCGGTGGGTGCACCGCGTTGAGTCAGCCCCAACTGGTGAACCCGGTCGTCCCCACTGGGGAGCTTCGCCGGGTCTCGATCGTCGGTGCGTCCCTGAGTGGCTTATCTACAGCGTCCAGCCTGAGGGATCATGGCTTTGACGGCGAGATCGTGATGATCGAAGGGGAGGCCGACCTGCCTCCCGACCGGCCGCCCCTGTCCAAGCAGGTACTCACCGGCGAATGGGAGCTGGAACGGGCCCGTCAACCGGGGAGCGACGCCCTTGACGCCCTCGACGTCGACCTGCGCTTCGGCCGACGTGCGGTCCGCCTCGACGTCGCCACGCGCACGCTGTCGCTCGACGATGATGCGATCGTCTCGGCCGATGCGGTGGTGCTCGCCACCGGTTCGACCGCCCGCCGGCCCCCGATCCCCGGGATCGACCGGGCGGGCGTCCACGTGCTGCGAACCGGCGCGGATGCGGCGGCGCTGAGGGCCGGCCTGGCTGTCGCGCCGAAGCGAGTGCTGATCGTGGGCGCCGGGTTCATCGGTCTGGAAGTGGCCGGCTCGGCCCGGAAGCTTGGCCTTCCGGTGACGGTCGTCGAGGCGTTCAGCACCCCGGCGAGCCGCGTGCTGCCACCGGCCGTCGGCATGGCGCTGGCCGAGGCGGCGATCGCTGCGGGCGTCGACCTGCGCACCGACACGTCGGTCGAGGCTCTCGTCGGGGCGGGTGGGGGCGGAGGTTGGGGCGGGGGGCGACGATGTTGAGGGCGGGGACAGCGCTCAGGGCGGCGACGCCGACGCCCCGGTAGCGGGTGCTCGCCTGAGCGATGGCACGGTGCTGGCCGCCGACCTGGTGCTCGTCGCCGTCGGAGCGGCACCGAACAGTGGCTGGTTGAGCGACACGCCGGGGATCACGCTCGATGACGGGGTGCTCGCCGATGCCACCTGCATGGCGGCGCCGGGCATCGCGGTGGCCGGAGATCTCGCCCGGTGGTGGCATCAGGGCACCGGCTCGTTCGTTCGGGTGGAGCACTGGGACAACGCGATCGAGATGGGCCGCTACGTGGGCGCCCGCCTGATGGCGGGTGACCATGCAGGAGTCGAGGCCTACTCGCCGGTGCCCTGGTTGTGGTCCGATCAGTTCGGTTCCAAGTTTCAGCTGGCCGGCCACGTGAGCCCCGACGACGCCCTCACGTGGGTCGACGGCACGCCCGAGGATCGCGCCTGGGTCGGTGTCACCCACGACGGCACGATGGTGAAAGCGGTCATCGGCTACAACCGCAACGCCAAGGTGATGCGCACTCGGATGGGCATGGACCGACCCGATGGGTTGACGCTCGTCGACGCCCTCGGCAGCTGAGCCTCCCATGAGCCTGCGACCCTGATGCCCAAATCCTTCGGTGACTGCGTGAATCCAACGATCGAGCCCTGCTTCGAGCACGTGACCCCGACCACCCCTTCGACGTTCGGACGATCCCGATGACCGCGGTTGCCGGCGCTTTGCTGGCCCTGACGCTGCTGATCGCGCTGGCCGACTGGGTGGCGGTCGCCGTCGACCGTCGCCCCCTCGAATACGTACTCAAGCCGGCGACGATGGTGGCGCTGGGCGCCGTCGTGCTTGCCCTCGACCTGCCCGGCGGTCAGCTGCGCTGGTGGTATCTGGCCGCCATTATCTTGTCCCTGTCCGGCGATGTGTTCCTCATGCTGCCCGAATCCGCCATGGACCCCGAGCTGTCGTTCGTCGCCGGGCTTGGATCGTTCCTGGTGGCCCATGTGTTGTACGTCGTCGGCATGGTGCTGCTCGGCGTGTCCGGCGGCTGGCTCGTGATCGGAACGGTGGCTGCCGTGCTGGTGATCGTCACGGTTGGGCGCCGCGTCATCGCTGGGGCGAGAGCGACCGACCGACGGCTGTTTGCGCCGGTGATGGCCTACGTCGTCGTGATAGCGGTGATGATCGCGACGTCGTTCGGCACCGGGATCATCGTCGGTATCGTCGGCGCACTGCTGTTCGGCTTCTCCGATTCGGTGATCGGCTGGACCCGCTTCCTGCGCGACTTCCCTCACAGCCGAGTGGTGGTGATGGTCACCTACCACCTGGGGCAGGTTGGCCTGGTGCTGGCGTTGGCCACCGCTGGGTAATCATCGTCCGTCCGTCCGGGTCCCGGTCGACCGGCTCAGCGGGCTCCCCGTCGCACCTGCAGGCTTCGATCGGCCAGGCGGCCGACCGACCATCGCCCCCAGATGCCCCCGAGGGCGAATCGGGTGTGATCGAGCCAGTGGTTGATGTCCGGCGAGTCGACCCGACGCAGCACTTGGCGGACACCGCCTTCGGCGACCGAGTAACCGGCCCACACCCCAGGGAAGTCCTTCGGTGAGCCCACCTCGGTGGTGCTGACGCCAGCGATCGTGCGGAGGCGGTGAGCGTGGGTGTGGCCGGAGCTGACCAACAGCAGCTCGCACTCGTTCGCCAATCGACCGATCAGCGCTGCGCCCTGGCGGTTGGGCACCCCGGGCGGATAGCTCAATGGCAGATCGAAACGATCGATGGGATGGTGCGTCAGGACCATCACCGGGCCGGGGGCGGCCCGGGCCAGGTCGAGTGCGGCGGAGGTGACCGTGTTGGCCACCCGGCCGCCGTGGACCCCTGCTCGGATCGTGTCGACGCACAGCACGCTCAGCCCGGGCAGATCCACCCGGCGGGCCAGGTCGACCACATCGATACCGGCCGACACCGCTCCGGTGAGCGGCGAGACGAGACCGGCATGGTTGTGTTCGTGGTTGCCGGTCATCACCGTCACCGGAGGGCGCGGCCGGAGGAGCAGTCGGCCGGCCAGCGCCCACGCCGCCGGGGTGGAACGGTCGACCAGGTCGCCCTTGATGAACAGGTGCTCGGCGCCCCAGGCGTTCAGTTGGTCGAGCGCCAGGGAGGCGGCCCGGAGGTGGATGGGGCCGCCACTGTCCTCTGCCCGGTCGCTACTGCTGGGCGTCGCCGGGTCGCCCTCGACGATCTTCCCCCGGAGGCCGAACGCGTCGAGGCCCAGGTGGATGTCGGAGAGGGTGGCGAATCGGCTCAGCTCGGGACCGAGGGTTGCCGTCGTGGTGAGCCGTACGCACCCGGCCGGACGGCCATCGACGTCCAGGGTGACGGTGCTGGTGCTCGCCGGTGGTAGTCCGGCCAGCTCGATCGAACCGCTTCCGTCGAGGTAGGGCCGCGAGCCCAGAACATCCCCGGTGGCCAGGTCCCGGGCCGTGATCGTCGCATCGGCCGCAACGCCCCGGCCTTGAGCGGTGACCGACGCGGCGGGAGCCGTGTCATGGTGTCGGGCGCCCCGTCGGCCCGCGTCTGCGGGGAGGAGTGAGCCCAGCCAGGTCAGCTGGGCGGTGGTGTCCTCGACGGCGAACACCATCGGACCACGCCTCAGCCCGGTCGGGCCCAGCGCTGGTCGTGCTCCGGGTACCTCGGTGCGAGCCGTTGGCCTCATCATCGGCTGTGGCGGCAGTGGATCAGCTCACCCACCGCTGGGGGAGCGCTCTGCGATCAGCGGGCCGATCGATGGGCGTGCCCGCTCGACCAGCGCCCGGTGCACCGCCTGGAGTTCCAGGCTCTGTCGCACCAGTTGATCGCCCGAACCGAGGGGGTGGGCGGCCAGGAACCTCGGCGCCCCGGCCTTGGCCTCGGGATCGGCCACAGCGTCGTCGGTCAACCAGCGGATGCCCTCCAGCATGCGGGGGAGCGAGTTGGTCGGGAACCGCTCGGTGATGTCATCCCACCGGTCGATGAGGTAGCGCCAGGCAACCGCCCCCAGCGTCGGGTGGCTCAAGGCCCGCATGAGCACGTAGGGGGCATTCTGGGTACGCACTTCGTTCGCGACCAGGTCCAGGGAGACCTCGAAGTCCTCCTGCGAGGGCGTATCGACCAGGGCATACAGATACCGCACCTCCTCCTGGGGGTTCTCGGCCGCCCGCCAACGCTCGAGCAGGTCGGCGTGCTCGGCGGCGGTGGCGTCGGCGGCGACCACGCCGGTGGCTGAGGCGAGCAGGTCGGCGTCGACCGCGCCGGCCTTCTGCGCGAGCAGATCCCGTGCGGCTCGCCGGGTGCTGGGATCGGCCCCAGCCACCCCGGCGATGCCGAACAGCACGGCGTGCAGGTCCCGGCCGGCGGCATCGGCGCCGTCGACCCGTTCGGCGGCGAAGGCGAGGGCCGGGGTGGACAGTTGGCGGACCCAGCCCCGGTAGTCATCGAGATCGGCAGGATCGACCAGCCGGCGCAGGCCGCTGAGCACTTGACCGAGGCGCCGCCACACCGCCGGATGGTCGTCCCCCGACAGAGCCTCGCTCACCTGGAGGACCCGTTCGAGCTCCACCCGGCCGGCCAGCAGGTCAGCCCAGGTGTCGTCGACCAGCAGGTAGCGCTCGATCGGCTCCAGCTGATCGACCGACCCCAGCAGGCCGGCGAACAGTTCGCCGCCGTGGTGGGTACGCCAAAAGCCGTTACCCGAGGCGTTGCCCATCACCCAGTCCACATCGGCTGGGAGGGACAGCACCGTGGCGCCGTCGTTGCCGGGTGACGGCTCGACGAGCGCTTCGAGCACGGTCCTCGTGCCGTTGGCGCCGACCGCCACGCGGGCCGGGATCGGCCAGCTGCGATCTTCGACCTCGCCGGCCCCCAGCGGCACGGCCCGCTGCTGGGTCAAGGCCAGTTCTGCGCCGTTGCGCTCCACGTTCAACACCGGGTGACCACCGGCCAGGATCCAGGCGTCCATGATCCGCCCGACCGGGGCGTCGGACACCGACTCGAGTGCGTCCCACAGGTCGTGGGTGACCGTGTTGGCATAGGAGTGCGCGGTCAAATAGGAGCGGATGCCATCCCGGAAGGTGTCCTCGCCCAGGAACTGCTCCAGCATCCGCAGGACCGAGGCGCCTTTTTCGTAGGTGAGCACGTCGAACATTCCCTCGGCGTCGGCCGGGGTGTGCACCTCGAACTCGATCGGTCGGGTCGTGCTGAGCGCGTCGACCGTGAATGCGGCGGAACGTTCCAGCCCGAACTCGGCCCACACCTCCCACTCGGGTCGGAAGTCATCTGTGCAGCGCATCTCCATGAAAGTGGCAAACGCCTCGTTGAGCCACAGGCCCTCCCACCAAGCCATCGTCACCAGGTCGCCAAACCACATGTGGGCGAGCTCGTGGTTGATCACCGTGGCCAGGCGGCGCTGCTCGGCGCGGGTGGCCCGCTCGGGGTCGACCAGCAACAGCACCTCGCGGAAGGTGACGCATCCCAGGTTCTCCATCGCCCCGAAGGCAAAGTCGGGGAGCGCCACCAGGTCCAGCTTGTCGCCGGGGTAGGCGATGCCGTAGTAGTTCTCGAAGTACACCAGCGCATGCTCGGCGGTCTCGAGCGCAAAGGCGGTGAGGTGCGCCTGGCCCGGCTGGTGCACGACGCGCACGGGGGTGTCACCGACCATCGTCGCCTCGGTGGCCTCGAGCGGGCCGACCACCCACGCCACCAGGTACGTGCTCATCTTCATCGTGTCGGCGAACCGCACCAGCACCCGGCCGTCGTCCCGCTCCGAGCGCTCAACCTCGGCGCTGTTGGAGACGGCCAGGTGATCGGGGTCGACGAGCAGCGTCACGCCGAACGTCGCTTTCATGTCGGGCTCGTCGAAGCACGGAAACGCCCGGCGGGCGTGGGGGGCCTCGAACTGGGTGGCGGCCAGCGTGGCCGTGGTGCCATCGGCGGCGGTGTAGGTGGATCGGTAGAAGCCGACCAGCCCGTCGCTGATGTCGGCGTTCCAGGCGAGGTTGACCTCGAGCGCGCCCGGGTTGAGGGCTTCGGCGACGCGCAACGTCACCGTTTCGGTGTCCGCGTCGATGCTCACGTCGGCCGCTTGGGTGGTACCGCCCTGGCTGATGTCGGCGCTGGTGATCGTCAGGTCGACGGCGTGGATCGTGATCGAGTCGGTCCCTTCGGTCGTTTCGGCGTCGATCGACACCGTCCCGTCGAAGGTGGCCGCATCCAGGTCAGGTGAGATCTCCAGGCGATAATGCGATGGCGTGATCGCTCGGGAGAGACGGAATGCGGACTCGGACATGGGGGCT
Organism: Candidatus Neomicrothrix sp.; assembly: GCF_035329545.1. NCBI lineage: Bacteria > Bacillati > Actinomycetota > Acidimicrobiia > Acidimicrobiales > Microthrixaceae > Candidatus Neomicrothrix > Candidatus Neomicrothrix sp. The sequence continues at coordinate 8,749 of NZ_DAOLGP010000002.1, read as the reverse complement.
CCTTGCGGGACAGAGGCGGGTGGTTGCGAGAGGGTGACGATCGATGACCGGGACGATTCGGCTCCGGCGGGCGGCGATTGCCGAGCGGTTCAACCTACGCGACACCGCCGCGCCGCTCACCCCGCCGCAGGTGAGTGTCCGCGCCCGGCGAGCCGGTTGATCATCGATCGCCAAGGCCCAACACCGTGGGGTGACGATGCGAGAGGCGGCCTTCGCTCTAGGGATCGAGCGGGTGGCCGACGCCTCGCACCTTCGGGGATAGGTCTAGGTCCACGGCCTCAGCGGAGCGCGGGCCCGCCGCTCGGGCGTCACCACCGGTGCGGCGACTGCGTCGATCAGCGCTCGAAGCAGTCCCTCAGGGCGAAGCCGGCTTCTTGCGGGCGGTCCGCACGGTGGCGCCGCGCTCGGTGACGCGGGTGTTGGAGGGCTTCCGAGGTGCCGCCTTCTTCGAAGCGGCCGTCTTTCTTGCCGGTGCCTTCTTTGCGGCCATTTTACGCATCGTCGCCTTCTTGGCGGGAGCCTTCTTGGTCGCTGATTTCCGGGTCGGCGTCTTGTTCCCCGTCGCCTTTTTGGCCGCAGCTTTCTTGGTTGCCTTGTTGGCGGGTGCCTTCTTGGCCGTGGCTTTCCGGGACGCCGTTGTCGTGGCCGTCGCAGGCCCGTCGGTCGACGTCTTTTCTGGGGCCTTCTCGGCCGTCGCATCCTCGGCCGGTACCGCCGTCCCCGTCTTGGCGCGTGCAGCGGCCAGCAATTCGTCGTAGGCCGCTTCGACGGCGGCGGCCAGGTCCCACACGTCGGGGGTCAGCTCCCGGTCGACCATGAACCCGACGTCGATGTTGTCCTCATAGGACAGCACGGTGACGTTGATGCCGGCACCCTCCATGATCGGCCCCATCGGGTAGGCGGCGATCAGCTTGGCCCCGGCGAAGTACAGCGGGAACGACGGGCCCGGCACGTTGGAGATCACCAGGTTGTGGATCGGACGGTGCATGTTGGCCATGCCGATCTGGCTGTACAGACGGGAGGCCAGATGGAAGGTCCGGGGCGCGGCGTACTCGCCCCAGTCGGTCATCAGGCGGGCGCCCAACGCGTTGTGCTCCTCCTTGGCGCCCCGGGTCGATTCGGCGATCAGACGCAAACGCTCCGAAGGATCCGGCTCCTGGGTGGCCAGGTGGGCGAACATGGCCGACACCCGGTTGTTGGCGCTGCCCTTCTCCTCCTCGGTGCGAACCGAGACCGGGATGCATGCGACCAGGGAGTCCTCGGGCAGGTCGCCGCGATCGTCCAGGTACTTGCGCAACGTGCCCGACATGATCGCCAGCACCACGTCGTTGACCTTGACCCCGAACGCTTCCTTGATCTCCTTGACCCCCGCCAAGGGCACGCGCGCAAAGGCGACCAGCCGATGAGGTGAGATCGCCGAATTGAAGGGGGTGGGCGGGGCGGTCAACGGAAGCGCACCGTGAGGCGCCGGGTCATCCGACAGGCGGCTGCTGACCACGTTGCTCAGGTTGCCAACCGTCCGGCCGAGCAGAGCCGGCATGTCCATCCACCGCTTCAGACGCGACGACATGGCGTAGCCGATCAGCTCCCACTCGTTGGGAATGTGCTCGGGCTCGTGAGGCTCGGGCGGGGTGACGTCTGCACCCTCGGCAACCATGTCGTAGAGCGTCGTCATGATCTCGGTGCCGCTGGCGCCGTCGACCGCCGAGTGGTGCACCTTGGTGACCACCCCGATCCGGTCGTGCTTGAGGCCCTCGATCACCCAGATCTCCCACAGCGGGCGTCGACGGTCGAGCGGGACCGATGCGATGCGGGCTGCGAGTTCGGCCAGCTCCCGACGGCCTCCGGGAGCTGGAGCGTCCACGCGATGAACGTGGAAGTCGATGTCGAAGTCGGGGTCCTCGATCCAGATCGGATGGTTGAGGTTGAACGGGACGTTCACCAACCGGCGTCGAAAAGGAGCGACCAGGTGCATGCGCTCGAGGACCAGCTGACGGATGGCCTCGAAGGAGTAGCCGCCGGGCATGGTCTCGGTATCGAGGATCGCCGTCATCGCCACGTGCATGTGGGCGTTGGGCGTTTCGAGGTACGTGAAGGCGGCGTCGATCCCCGACAGACGTTCCATGGTGTCCCCCTGGTGTCGTGACCTCGAAGCCGAGGCCCGCGAAGAGCTGTCATTGTCGCTTGGGTCAGCATCCTTTCATGAGCGAGCGCAGTGTGCCGCCTTCGGACTCTGGCCGTTTGGCGCCGCCGTCGACGGTTGTGCCCGGTGGTCGTCGCCGGTCGTCGAAGGGTGCGCTCGCCCGTCGTCGGCGCCGGATGCTTAGGCTGAGCGCGATGAGTTACTTCACCCGATCGCTCGGACGTGCGGTCTTGGGAGCCAATGCGTTGGCGCCCCGAGGCAACAGCCGACTCCTGACCGCACCCTCGTTCTTCGCCAGCTGGTTCACCACCGAACTCGGTGCCCCCCTGCTGCTCGCGGACGCCCTGGACACCGCCAACTTTGTTCGCAAGGGCGGGCTGGGTTCGGCCAAGGGGCGAGTGGCGGTGGGATTGCGTGCGGCTGCGGCCGGGGTGAGCCTGTTCCAGTGGCGCCAGGCGACCAAGGCCGGCCTGGCCTTCGAGCAGGGCTTCGGCGACTACGCCGACCTCGATGGCCTGGACGGGATGCCGGACTTCGTGCCCGCCGACCCGAAGGGCGACCTGCTGCCCTTCTTCTCGGGGTCGAAGAAGCGGCGCCGTCAGAAGGACGTCGTCTTCGCGGAGGTCGACGGGGTCAAGCTGCGCCTCGACGTGTACGAGCCGCAGGAGCCGCCGCCCGAGGGGGTGACCCGTCCGTGCGTGATCTATGTGCACGGCGGTGCCTGGGTGATCGGCGACAAGCGCGAGCAGGGCGTCCCGATGCTCAACCATCTGGCGGCCAACGGGTACGTCGGGTTCAACGTCAACTACCGGCTCAGCCCCAAGGTGAAGGCGCCCGATCACGTGATCGACGTCAAGCGGGCGATCGCGTGGGTGCGCGAGCACGCCGAGGACTACGGCGCCGACCCCGACTTCATCGCCATCTCCGGCGGGTCGGCCGGCGGGCATCTGGCCGCGCTGGCTGCGCTCACCAGCGACGACATGTCGCTCCAGCCCGGTTTCGAGGAAGCCGACTGCTCGGTGCAGGCGGCGGTCCCCTTTTACGGGGTGTACGACCTGACCGAGAACTCCAAGGAGATGCTCGAGGTGCTCGACCGCTTCATGTTTCCCGGCTCGCTGGCCGAGGACCCCGAGCTGCACCGCGCCTACTCGCCGATCGAGCGGGTGCACGCCGATGCTCCGCCGTTCCTCGTCATCCAGGGTTCGATCGACGTGCTGGTGCCGGCTGCGGGCGCCCGCACCTTCGCCCAGGAGCTGCGGGCCGCATCGGACGAGCCGGTGATCTACGTCGAACTCGAAGGCGCCCAGCACGCGTTTGATATCTTCGTGTCACCCCGCACCCGCCGCACGCTGAACTGGGTGGAAAAGTTCCTCGACGCCGCCGTGCTGCGGTTCCGCGACGCCACGGGCGACACGGTGATGGCGGTCGGCGAGGGCGAGAGCACGGAGGAGGCCCTGGCCGACGCCGGCTAGCGCTGCGCCGAGCTCAGGCGAGCGCCCGCTGCACGGCCGCCGCTGCGTCGAGGGGCCCGTCGAGCGGCACGAGGCGGGCGCCGGTCGATTGGCCGAGTGCCTCGGCGTCGGCGCTGTCATCGGCAGGGGCCAGGATGGCCAGCTCGTCGAGCCGCCTTGCGGCCTCGGCTGGGGGCGGCCCGGCCGTCGATCGGCAATCCGACAACAGAACGCACACCTTGCGGCGGGCGTTCGACCGGGCGAGCTGCACCGCTGCGGCGTCGAGTGCCAGCGACAGGTCGGTGACACCATGCCCTCGCAGCACGAGCAGGTCGCCGACCACCTGCTCGGCCGAGCGATCCGAACCTTGGGAGCGGAGCACGAGGGCCTCCCTCGCCACCGCCAGCACCGACGCATCGGCCGGGCGGCTGAGCACGATCGCCGACGCGACGACGGCGGCGGTGGCCAGGCGGGGGCCCAGCATCGAACCGGACCGATCGACCACCAGGCACAGGGCGATGCCCGGGCGCTCCCAGGCCGCCACGGTCAGCTCGTCGGCCGACGGCGCCAGGCCCAGCGCCCGACCGGCGATGACGGCGTCCATCGAGGCGTCGAGGTCCAGCTCGCCGTCGGCCTGCGACGCCCGTCGCCGGGTCAGTCGGCCCACCCCGCGTCCCGGGCGGGGGGCCGGGCCCGATCGCGCCACCTCGGTTGTGATGCGCCCGGCCAGGCTTGCCGCCAGCGCTCGCAGCGATGGGTCGGTGGCGCCGACCAGGTCGGCGAGCAGGCCGAGGGCGGCGTCGGGGTCGTCGGCGAGCAGGTCGTCGAAGGCGTCCTCGTCGAGCACCCCGACCTCCGGGCTCACCTCGAGGAAGCCATGCCGACCGGACAGCTCGGCCCGGCCGGTTGTTCGGCGCGCGGCGTCGGCCACCGCCTCGGTGGCCTCGGCACCCTCGCGGATCAGGCCTTCGCTGCCGCCCCCTCCGGGGCCGGGCGTTTTGGTGCATCGCCCTCATGCCCGTCGTCGCTGTCGCCGGATGCGATCTCTCGATCCTCGGGGGACAGATGGGCCAAGTGGGTCGCCCACAGCTCTTCGAGTAGTTCCTCGGCGCTGCGGCCCGCACCCTCGACCAGGCGGATGCGCCCGGACAAGGCCGACAGCGTTGCGTCCAAGGTGATGTCGGCGGACGTGATCGGACGGCCGCGCAGCTTGGCGAGTTCGCCGGCCACGATCAACAGGTCGATCGAGCCTCGCACCGACGACCCGCTACGCAGCTCGGGATGGTTGCGGGTGGCGCGAACCACCGCCACCGCGCCGTCGAGCAGTTCCCGCTCGGCGGCGATCAGCTGCTCGAGGTCGGAGGCCACGGCCGCCGCCTCCCGGGTGACGATCTGCGCTTCGGTGTCGGCGTCCTGGTAGCCGACGGCCACCCGCACGCAGCGGTCGTACACCGCGGACGAAATGCGGGCGGTGCCCACGGTGTCGTGCGGGTTCATCGCCGCCACCAGACGGAAGCCCGGGGAGGCGGGGATCATGCCCAGACGCGAGACGTGCAGCTCGCCCTCGCTCATGACGGTGATCAGCACGTTGAGGGTCTCTTCCGGAAGCCGGTTGATCTCCTCGATGTAGAGCAGCGATCCGGCCTGCAGCGCACGGGCCAGTGGCCCATCGAGAAAAACCTCGGGTGCGTAGCCCTCGTCGAGCACGCGGGCAGGATCGAACGTGCCGATCAGCCGGGCCGGGGTCAGCTCGGCGTTGCCCTCGGAGAACTCGAACCCCAGGCCCGCCTCGTCGGCGACGGCGCGCAGCAGGGTGGACTTGCCGGTGCCGGGCGGCCCCTCCAGCAACAGGTGCCGGGAGCCGGCCAGCGAGGCGACAACCACCTCGAGCTCGCGGCGCCGCCCCACCACTCGACCGTCGAGACGGTCGAGCAGTGCGGCGTCGAAGCGGCCCGAGGATGGGTCGGCGCCCCCCTCGATCGGGCGCAGCGGGGGGAACTCGGTCATCGGCGCCTAGTCGTCGAAGACGATGACGCCACGGATGTTCTTGCCGTTTCGCATGTCGTCGTAGCCCTGGTTGATCTCGTCCAGGGTGTAGGTGTTGGTGATCAGCTCGTCCAGCTTCAGCTTGCCCGCCTGGTACATGGCGAGCAGGTTGGGGATCTGGTTGCGGGGGTTGGCCGAACCAAACACGGTGCCCTTGATCTCCTTGTTCATCATCGAGAGCATGAACATATTGAGCTTGGCGTCCTCGTCGACCATCGGGGCGACGGCGGTCACCACCACGGTGCCGCCCTTGCCGGTGAGGTTCATGGCGGGCTCCAGGATGTCGCCCTTCATCACGCCCACGGTGATGATCGTCTGGTCGGCCATCTGGCCCCAGGTCATCTCGCCGAGGCCGCCCATGGCCTCGTCGATCGAGGCGTAGGTGTGGGTGGCGCCAAACTCCATCGCCTGCTCGCGCTTGAACTCCTCCGGGTCGATCACGACGACGCGCTGGGCACCGGCGATCGCTGCGCCCTGGACTGCGTTCATGCCGACGCCGCCGGCGCCGATGACCACGACGGTGTCACCCGCCTTGGTGCCGGCGCGGTCGACGACCGAGCCGTAGCCGGTGGCGACGCCGCAGCTGACCAGGGCCACCTGCGGGAAGGGCAGGTCCTCGGCCACCTTCACGACGCCGTCCTCGGACAACAACATGTGCTCGGCGAAGCTGCCGAGCTGCGTCATGCGGGCCGCCGGGACGTCACCGATGTGGTGCGCCACGCGGTCGTCGCCGGGCATGCCGAGGTTGAACAGCTTGGCGCCCTCGTCGCAGAGGAAGCTCTGGCCCTTGATGCACGACGGGCACTTGCCGCATGACGGGATGAACGACATCGATACGTGGTCGCCGACGGCCACGCGGGTGACCTCGGGGCCGACCGCCTCGACGATGCCCGAGCCCTCGTGCCCGCCGATCAGGGGGAAGTGCGGTGCCGGCATGTCGCCGGTGACGACGTGCTCGTCGGAGTGGCACATGCCGGCGGCCTTGGTCTTCACCAACACCTCTCGGCCGCGCGGGTCATCCAGCGTGACCTCTTCGATCTTCCACTCCTCGCCAACGCCCCACAGCACCGCAGCACGAGTCTTCATAGGTCCCCCTTGGGATTCTTCTCTGAGGCCGCCCGCTCGGCGACCGCCAGCGACAGTTTTAGCCCACACGGCTGCGGCTCGTGACACGCGTGACAGTTTCCACCCTCAGGTCTCGCTCGATGCCGACCGCTGTGGGGCTGCTCCGATGGGCCGCCGATAGAGTGGCCCGAAGCAACCGACGCAGCGGGGCTGGTACCCGCCGACGATGACCGGGAGACACCGTGGCCCCAGAAACGATGACGCCGACCGAGATTTCCGCTGATCACGACGCCGCAGACTCTGTGACCGAGGCCGCGGTCGACGGCGCCGCTGCGCCGCTGGTCGAGGACGAGCTGTTGGTGGAGGAAGTCTCCATCGACGGCATGTGCGGGGTGTACTGATCCCCGCCGACTCCGTTGAGGTTGGTGTTGATGTCGATGGGGACGCCGACGCTGACCCTGGCGTCGAGACCGAGGTCGATCTCGACGACGCCTGGGCACTCAACCCTCGTGTATCGCTGCGTCCCGAACGTTTTGGGGCACTGGCCTATCACTTCGGCAATCGTCGGCTGTCGTTCCTTCGACACCCGGATCTGGTCCGCGTCGCCGAGGGGCTGGCCGATGCCGATACCGTCGCCGAGGCACTCCGTACTGCCGGCGTTGCCGAGGCCCGCTGGCCGTCGTTCCAGCGCGCACTGACCACGCTGGCCGCTTCGGACATGGTGGTCAGGCGTCCCGCATCCAATGAAGTTCAACCGAGTGGGGAATCCGATGAGTGACCTGACCGTCCCAATGACCCTCGGCCGCAGCGCGCCGGCCGTCGCCGATCAGCCGCCGTCGGCCACGCGCAGCCTCACCGACGACTTCAAGTCCGGCCTGGAGGCACCGATCTGCCTCACCTGGGAGCTGACGTACGCCTGCAACCTGGCGTGTCGGCACTGCCTGAGCTCATCGGGCCGCCGCAACCCGGCCGAGCTGAGCACCGAGGAGTGCTTCGGCGTTGTCGACGAGCTGCAGCGCCTCGGCGTGTTCTACGTCAACCTCGGCGGCGGCGAGCCCATGCTGCGGCGCGACTTCTTCGACATCGTCAACTACTCGACCGACCACCAAGTGGGCGTCAAGTTCTCGACCAACGGCACCTACATCGACGCGTCGGCCGCCCGGCGATTGGCCAGCATGGACTACCTCGACATCCAGGTGTCGATCGACGGCGCCACCGAGGCGGTCAACGACAACGTTCGCGGCGACGGTAGCTTCGCCTCCGCCCGGGCGGCCATGGACCACCTGGCGGCCGCCGACTTTGGCGCCTTCAAGATCTCGGTGGTCGTCCCCCGCCAGAACGTCGACCAGCTCGACGACTTCCGGGCGATCGCCGACGAGTGCGGCGCCCAGCTGCGCATCACACGCCTGCGACCCTCCGGCCGCGGCGCGGACACGTGGGACGAGCTACACCCAACCCAGGCTCAGCAGCGCGACCTGTACCACTGGCTGCTCGATCGGCCCGACGTGCTCACCGGCGACTCGTTCTTCCACCTCAACGCATTGGGCTCCGAGCAGTTGCCCGGGCTGAACCTGTGCGGCGCCGGGCGGGTCGTGTGCCTGATCGACCCGATCGGCGACGTGTACGCATGCCCCTTCGTGATCCACGACGAGTTCCTCGCAGGCAACGTGCGCGACCCGGGTGGCTTCACCAAGGTGTGGCGGGGCTCGGACCTGTTCCCGTCGCTGCGGGAGCCCACCTCGGCCGGAGCCTGCGCCAGCTGTGGCGCTTACGACGCCTGCCAGGGCGGCTGCATGGCCTCCAAGTTCTTCGTCGGCCTCGAGATGGACGACCCCGATCCCGAGTGCGTGCTCGGCCACGGCGAGACCCTGCTGGAACAGAAGCGGGCCTCGGGCCAGCTGGTCGGCGCCTCGGCACCGCCTCGCCCCAGCCAGGATCACAGCCGGCCTGGCGCCACCGTGCCGGTCAGCATCGCCACCCGGGGGTAGCCCCAATGCCGTTAACTTAGAACTACATGGGTGTAGTATCGGCGGATGGCTCGTGT